>JAAUOU010000060.1 GCA_012034765.1 Pleurocapsaceae cyanobacterium CSU_1_1
GTTTGCATAATGACTGAAAGTATTGCTCTGTAAAATTTATTTAATTATTCAAATTCTATTGTAAAGCTTGAGGGTTATGACTTGTTTAATCAGAGCTTTAAGTTTAAATATCAAATATCAAAAATATTGCGATCGCCAGATCTAATTCGGCAGTAAGACTTTGTGTTGCACTAAATAACCCTTTATTAGGATCGGAAGAGGTATTAAAGAACTCTGAAGGTAAAAACTCGGTGTTTTCTCCCAAATATTTGCCCTTTGATAGTTGTGCCGAACGATGACAACAGCGATCGCTGGCTACTATTGCTCTACCAGAATCATCTAGCCACAAAACCAGTTTTTGCCCCAATAATTCAAATCCCTGGGCACGATTATTCACTCAGGGCTGTTAATAAAACTTGCCCCATTTCTTTGCACCCGACAGGTTTCATGCCAGGGGACATAATGTCTCCCGTACGATAACCTTGGTTCAAAACTCGATTGACCGCCGTTTCAATTTCCGTCGCTGCATCAGGCTCGTTTAAGCCATAGCGTAACATCATAGCTGCACTTAATACTTGCGCTAGAGGATTTGCCTTATCTTGACCCGCGATATCAGGGGCAGAGCCATGGACAGGCTCATATACACCTGGCATACCAACTTCACCTAAACTAGCAGAAGGTAACATGCCAATGCTACCCGTAAGCATTGCTGCTGCATCAGAAAGAATATCACCGAATAAATTACTGGTAACGATAGTATCAAACTGTTTCGGGGCGCGCACTAGCTGCATGACCGCATTGTCTACATAAAGATGACTCAACTCCACATTACTATAATTTTCTGCCATTGCCGTGACGCGATCGCGCCATAGTTGAGAAACGTCTAGCACGTTAGCCTTATCGACAGAACATAGTTTGCCGCTACGTTTTTGGGCAGTTTCAAAACCAACTTTGGCAATGCGATCAATCTCGCTGACACTATATGCCATAGTATTTACGCCTCTTTGTTCACCAGTTTCTGTAGTAAACACCCCTCTAGGCTGTCCAAAGTAGATTCCCCCTGTCAATTCACGCACCACCATAATATCCACTCCCTCGACCACTTCTGGCTTGAGGGAAGAAGCATTAATTAACTGGGGTAAAATTGTTGCAGGTCTGAGATTAGCAAATAGTCCTAATCCTGCCCGCATTCCCAGTAGTCCCGTTTCAGGACGTTGGTGACGAGGGAGATTATCCCATTTATAACCACCAATCGCCGCCAATAATACCGCATCACTATTACGACAAGCGGTTAAAGTCTCTTCTGGCAAAGGTTCGCCTGTGGCATCGATCGCCGCACCACCAATTAAAGCTTCGCTAAAGCTAAACTTTAGATCGTGTTTTAAAGCGATCGCATCTAATACTTCTACCGCTATGGAAATAATTTCGGGACCTATACCATCCCCAGGAAGTAAAGTTATGCGGTGTTGCTTGGTCATGATGACTATTTTAAGTTCTTTAAATTCATTGGCGACAGCTACTAATTTACCATCTGACAGCTACCTCAAATTTGATCGGGTATAAAGTCTGAGTTGACTGTAATTTTAAATTGTTTTTTGGGCGATCGCTTTTAAAATAATGACCCGCCCTAGATCTGTATTATATTCAAACATCTGCGAAAATATTTGCAGAATCAACAGTAATGAAAAAGTAATGAAAACCAAGGGGTAAAATCGATTCAAAAGTTTACTAAAAATATGACACTTTATAACTGACTGCTCATCAAGAGTTATAGAGTATGAGATTTTATAAATAGGTATGAATACTAATCAAAAAACAAGACCTTTAAGAAAATGGTACAAGAATCAACTGTTGTAATTACTGGCGCATCTTCTGGTGTCGGTTTATATGCTGCTAAAGCCTTAGCTAATCGCGGTTGGCATGTAGTTATGGCTTGTCGCAATCTATCTAAAACAGAAAAAGTAGCAAAAGAAGTTGGTATTACCCAGGACAAATATAGTATTATTCATCTTGATCTTGCTTCACTAGCTAGCGTGCATCAGTTTGTCCAAGATTTTCGCGCTACAGGCAAATCTTTAGATGCTCTAGTGTGTAATGCCGCAGTTTATCTCCCTCTAGAAAAAGAACCACAGCGTAGTCAAGAAGGCTATGAGTTAAGTGTGGCTACTAATCACCTTGGACATTTCTTGCTGTGTAATCTCATGCTGGAGGATCTCAAGAATTCTCTAGCACCCGAAAAAAGATTGGTAACCATAGGTACTGTCACCGCTAACCCGAAAGAAATTGGCGGTAAAATTCCCATCCCTGCACCCCCAGACTTAGGAGATTTACAGGGGATGGAAGCAGGTTTTAAAGCACCAATCGCCATGATTGATGGCAAGAAGTTTAAACCAGGAAAAGCTTATAAAGACAGCAAACTATGTAATATGCTGACGATGCGAGAGTTACACGATCGCTATCACGATTCTACAGGAATTATTTTTAACGCTCTTTATCCTGGATGCGTCGCAGAGACAGGCTTATTCCGCAACCATTATTCTCTATTTCAAACGATCTTTCCTTGGTTTCAGAAAAAAATTACAGGAGGCTATGTGACGGAAGAATTAGCAGGAGAAAGAGTTGCCAAAGTAGTCGCCGATCCTAAATTTAATGAGTCGGGAGTTTATTATAGTTGGGGTAATCGCCAGCAAGAAGATCGGACTGCTTTCCAGCAGGAAATTTCTGATGAAGCTATGGATAACAACAAGGGTAAACGTCTCTGGGAATTGAGCGAAAAGCTGGTGGGAATTACTTAATCTTGCTTTATTTATACTGAGGGCAGTCCAAATTCTGAGGATGAGAATCTCAATCAGACTGATTTCGCTATCAAGCAGTAAATGAACAGGAACAAGTATTGTCTGCAAATCCCATGGAAGAGGCTACTCAACTAGAGCGATCGCAGAAGTTCTAGAGGCTTTAAAACAGAAATGTATATTGTTGGCGATCGCATTTATTTTGACTTTTCAGATATGCTCTTAAATAAATTTGAGTTTTTAGTATTAAGCTTTCCTCAAAAATTTCACAGCTTAAATTATCATTAAATTTAATATTTTTAGTTCATTTTCTTTAAATACACTGACTTTTTGGATACTTCATCAAAAATATAAGATAACTGTATAATTTGACTGAAGAAAACATAATAAAATAAACTTATTACTTAATCTTAATCTAAGTATTTAGGTTGCTATTCCTTGCTATTTTGCCCGTTTAATAATGTTCATCAATCAGTTATTTAGATGATATAAAAAATATTTTTCCAGGGAATAATCATCTTATAGCTCTAGTCGTCCGTCTTTAATAAACTAATATGTGTAAATTATTTAATAGCAAAGTTTTTCTATTAATTCTTCTTGCTTCAATATCAACAGTAATCGGTTTAGAAGCTTTGATTGATGCACATAAATCTGTTGCCGACACTTCCCAGCATACAGACGATTTATCATCAAAAAAACGCCGCTTGCTTTGGGTAATCCGCCAGCGAATACTCAACATAGTTTCCTGTTGGCTTCAGATTTGCTTGATCGCCAGCAAGGCGAAGCAGCATTAGTCGAACTTGAAGGTTTAGAGCAAGAATATCCTCTTCTAGCAGCTCATATTCTACTGGCTAAGGGTAAGGCATATCAGCAAGAACAAAATGCTCCAGCGGCAGTTGAAACTTGGCAACAGCTAGTCGCAAAATATCCCACCTCTGCTGTGACAGGAGAAGCACTGTATCTTTTGGGTAAATCTCAGCCTGAATATTGGCAACAAGCGATCGCCCAATTTCCCGCTCATCCCCGTACCCAAGAAATTATTCGGCAGCAATTAAGCAAAAACCCCAATCAACCGAAGCTCATGGCGATTCTGGTTAAATATACTCCTGATGCTCCTGGGGTAGACAAAATGCGCGATCGCTTGATCCAAGAATATGCTCCTCAGTTGACTCCGACAGAGTGGGAAGCGATCGCCGATAGCTACTGGCTTAAGTGGGATTATGGCAAAGCAGGTCAAGCTTACGCTCAAGCACCTAATACTTCTCGTAATCTATATCGCGCAGGGCGAGGATATCACCTAGGGAATGACCAGATTACAGCTAAAAAATACTATCTTCAGTTGATTCAAGAATATCCCCAGGCGGTCGATACGGGATGGGGTTTACGGCGGATAGCTAGTATTGTTAAACCCAAAGAAGCAGTAACCTATCTTGATCAGGCGATCGCCAAATTTCCCCAACAAGCACCAGAAGCTCTTGTGGAAAAGGCGCAATATCTCAAGACATTAAATAGCTCCAAATCTGCCACTCAGGCTCTAAAAACTCTCTTAACTGACTATAAAACTGCCGAAGCAGCAGCCGAATATCGCTGGGATGTCGCCAGCCAGAAAGCCCAAGCAGGAGATTTAGTGAGTGCGTGGCAATGGGCGCAACCAATTGTGATCAATAACCCTGAGAGTAAACTAGCACCCAAAGCGGGGTTCTGGATTGCCAAGTGGGCAACTAAACTTAATCGCCCCCAGGATGCTACTACTGCCTATAAATCTGTGCTGGGCAAATTCCCTAGATCTTATTATGCTTGGCGTTCTGCGGTGGCTTTAGGTTGGGATGTGGGCAACTTTACCACAATACGTCAGCAAGTTCCTCAAGTACTCCAGCGGGAGAAAATCGTCCCTCCAGGAGGTTCGGCAACTTTCCAGGAGCTATATAAATTAGGTCTAGAACAGGAAGCCTGGACTCAATTCCAGACAGAAATAAGCGATCTCTCAAACTTAACCGTCGCCGATGACTTCACCAAAGGTTTACTGCAACTCCATCAAGGACAAAATCTTCGAGGCATTAACCAAATTGCAGAGCTTCAAGACAGGGATACTCCCCAAGACAAACAACAATGGCAACAGTTACGCCAAACTCCTGAGTATTGGCAAGCTCTCTATCCCTTTCCGTTTGAGTCAACTATTTTAAAATGGTCAAAACAGCGTCAACTCAACCCTTTATTAGTTACTTCTTTAATTCGCCAAGAATCGCGGTTTGAACCAGAAATTGAATCCTCGGCGGGGGCAATGGGTTTGATGCAGGTAATTCCTCCAACAGCCAAAACCGCAGCTAAAAACATTGGTTTGTCTAACTATTTCATGACCAACCCCGAAGATAATATCAATATTGGCACTTACTATCTAGACTTTACCCACCAGAAATATGACAACAACTCCATGTTGGCGGTGGCTAGTTATAATGCGGGGCCGAATGCCGTAGCTAAATGGGTTAAGCGTTATGGTTTGCAGGATGCTGATGATTTTGTCGAGAAAATTCCCTATCCAGAAACCAAAGGCTATGTAGAGTCGGTGTTTGAAAACTATTGGAACTATATGCTGATTTATAATCCCGAAGTGGGCAAGTTATTTAAAAATTTGAACACATAAATAACTGACGTTACGCAATTTAAGGAAAAACTAGGAGTGTAGGGAATTAGGGGCTTAAGGAATTAGGGAAAGTAAATATCCCCATATCCCCATATCCCAACCAACAAGTGTGCGTAACGTCAGTAAATAATTAGTGTTGTTTAGCCTTATTCTGCTGCACTTAATGAGATCTAGTTATCTAGTAAAATTATGAAGCAATAATTAAATTAACAATAATTTTAGGAGATAGCTTTGGACAAAAATCAAGCCGAATTAGCAGAAATTCTCACAATTGCTCGTTCTGTTGCGTGGGGGGCAGCGGATATTCTCAGTTCTTTCTATCATAAAAATACGTCCGATTTAGATATTCAAGACAAGAAAGATGGGCCTGTTACCGAAGCTGATTTAGCAGCAAATCACTATATTCTCAGTAATCTACAAGATAAGTTAGGAACAGAAGAATTTGGTTATTTGTCTGAAGAAACTTTTGATGTCAAAAAAGCCGAACCGATCGCTAAAGATTGGGTGTGGATTATCGATCCGCTAGACGGCACAAGAGACTTATCGATAAAACAGGAGAATACGGCATGCATATTGCCCTCGCTTATCAAGGTCGTCCTGTAATTGGGATTGTGGCAATTCCTGAAGCAGGCAAAGTTTATTTCGCGTCGAAAGATAATGGTACTTTTGTCGAAACCAAAGATGGCAAGATTACCCCGCTGAAAGTATCAGATCGCCAACAGATTGAAGATCTCTATTTGATTGTCAGTCGCTCTCATCGAGACGATCGCTTTAAAGCCTTAATTGATCGCTTACCCTTGCGGGTAAAAAATATATGGGTGGCGTAGGCGGAAAAATTTCCACTCTTTTGGAACAAGAATCTGATGTTTATCTATCTTTATCAGGAAAATCCGCTGCTAAAGACTGGGATTTTGCTGCCCCAGAGCTAATTCTCACTGAAGCTGGCGGTAAGTTTAGCTATCTCAATGGGAATCCCGTTTATTATAACCAAGGAGATGTTAAGCGTTGGGGTTGTATTGTCGCAACTAACGGTAAGTGTCATGAAGCTTTATGTGCAAAAATCACTGCTGTTCTCGACGAAATTGATTGCAGATAATATGCTTGAGTTAATTAAATATTGTGATTGAAGGTTTATAGATCGGCTGAATTGAGTAACTTACTTGATTCAGTCTTTTTTGAGAGACAATTAGAGGACAATTGGCAATGATGAATTATGTCTGCCACTACTGCTTATGTCTCTGCCTTGTTTGTTTATCCCGTTAAATCATTAGATCGGGTAGATTGCGATCGCGTTACTATTTTGGCATCTGGAGCATTACAAGGCGATCGCACTTGGGCGATTAGCGATCAAAACGGTAATTTTGTTAACGGTAAGCGTAACTCTAAAATTCATGCTCTGCGCTCAGAATTTGATTTGGGTACTAACACCCTAACTTTAAGAATAGAGGGAACAGATCAAACCGTAAAATTTAATCTGCTCGAACAAGCAGCGCTTTGTCATTGGTTAGAGTCATATTTTGGCTTTCCTATAGAGTTGCAGCAGAATCTAGCCATGGGTTTTCCTGATGATACAGTTTCTCCTGGAGCAACGATAGTTAGTACTGCTACTTTAAAAGCGATCGCCTCCTGGTATCCTGAACTAAACACCGCAGATATTCGTCGGCGTTTTCGTGCCAATATTGAGCTTGCTGGAGTACCTGCTTTTTGGGAAGATCGACTGTTTACTACACCAGATTCAACTGTGAAGTTTAAAATAGGTGACGTTGAATTTATGGGAGTTAATCCCTGCCAACGCTGCGTTGTCGTCACTCGCGATCCGCAAACAGGAGAACCTCTGCCTAAGTTTCAAAAAATCTTTATTACGCAAAGAAAAAACACCCTGCCAGAATGGACAGAGCGATCGCGCTTTAATCACTATTTTCGCCTGGCGGTAAATACTCGCTTGTCTCCTACTGAAGCAGGAAAGGTTATTCAGATTGGCGATGAAATTGTTCTTCAATAAATATTTGTACGATGATTTATAGGGGCAAGGCAGTGTCTTGCCCTGATCTCTTTTAAATATTCGGTAATTTCCCACCACCTTAAGATTATTAATTGAATTAAGATCAAAATAAATCAGCAAGCTTAAACTAATTAAATAGATCTCAATCAGAAATTATGAGTAATACTAGTAACTTTAGAAAGGCAATGCAGGAGGTTAAAGGACAAGCAGTCCTTGGCCCTAATGTTATTACCAATGCGCTACCTTATCTAGGCGGGGGCTTAATTTTAACCGCTTTAGGTACTTACGGTGGCTTGGGCGTAATTGCTGCTCGCCCCGACTTATTCATGCCCACCTTTATTGGGGCGATGATCGCCGAATTAGTTCTCTTTTTTGTTGCCCGTGGAGTCGCTAGTCAGGGAAACAATACCACTGCTTTACCGTTACTTGCTCTTTATAGTTTGCTCTCAGGCTATACCTTGAGTGGCATTGTTTATCTTGCCCTCAGTAGTTCTGGAGTGGGTATTCAGGGAGTCGGTATTGCAGCCCTGGGTTGTGGTGCAACTTTTATTTTGGGTCGTAAAATTGGCTCTAATCTATCAGAAGAAGATGGTTTAGCTTTAGCGCAGACAGTCCGTTTGGGCGTGATGGCATTGTTCGTTGTTTTAATCGGACAATTACTTTTTCTGTTTTTGGTGTATATACGCCAAGCTGGCTTGAAGTTGCGATCTCAGGTGTGGGAGTAGCCATATTTGCTGGAGTAGCGGTAGTAGACTTTTATGTTCTCCCTCGTACCTATACCGATCAGCAATATTTACCTGCGGCTCTTTCGATGTATTTAACCTACATCAACCTCTTCGTATTTATTCTGCGACTGTTGATTGCAATTAATAGTCGCGATTAGTTGTTGCTATTAATTAAATCAGAAATTAAATAATGATGCAATCCGCCTCTAGTTATTCTGGGGCGGTTTTTGTTGGTAATAAATAGAAATATAGATATTTAAAATGGTTGATTCGATTCGATAAAATCAGATTTAAGCAAAGATTAGAGAGAATACGGAAGTGGTTAAGTAGCTAGAGTGATTAAACTGAGATTAATACAAGTTTTAATTTATCAAGTCTTCATACTTTTAATGAGTCAACACTCGTGCTACCAAATCCTAGCGTCTTGAAATGGCGCGGGGTCGCTCGTTAAATACTCAAGAATAGTAGAGGTCTAATTTGTTAATTCTGGATAATTAATCTTACAATTTGGCTTAAGGAAAATGCGCTGGAAACTTTTTTTGGAGTTCTGTTTTACCGTATCAATTATTTATTTAATTGCAGGAGATATATTTTTACCTCAGCCTTATCGTAGCAGTAGTCAGCAATTGAAAACTAATCTAAATCATTTTATTGTAAGTTTATTGCCCCGTAAAGCAATTATTGATTTTGATACTAAACTCAATAACTTTAACAGTTAAATTGATCTCTATTTTTTTTGCTTTATCCCCCATTAAATAAATAAAATAATGGGGGACTTTTAGATATTTTTAGATGTTTAACCCAAAGATTTTAATTCTAAATAAATACTTCATCACACCAGCTACCGTGTAAACCATAAGGGACATGATGCTTAAGATGTAATAAGGCGATCGCTTTTCCTGCTAAATCTTCTCCATCTAAAATAGCTAAGGTTGAACGGTGTTTGCTCCCGTCATAGACTAAAGTTAATACCCAGCCAGCATCTTCTGATTCAGCGTCAGGTTTGGGGACGAAAATTGGTTCGCTAGTATATCCGCTGGGAGCAAAGGAATGCAATTCTCTTTCTTCCGTTTCTAAGTCTAGTTTTAAAATTGCCTGTAGTGGAGCATTACGACCATTTTCATTAGCAGCAGCACCAATATATAAATAGCGATATTTTCGACCAACCTGATTTGGGTTATGAGTAGGAAATTCACAGCAGCGACTCTCCAGCATCTCTCGTTCAACAGTACCATCATCGAGATTGAGCTTAAATCGCCATAATTGACCAGGATCGAGACTGTCAAAATCTACTTCTTTGTAATTAGAATTGGGCTGTACCTGGGGCAAAGTTTGATAGGTAATGGAATCAACTAGAATTTGGTTGTCTTGCTCAAAAGCATTAGCATGATGGAAGACAAAGCCTGATTCAACGCTAAAGGTTTTAATTTCTTTATTGTTTGGATCGCGAGGAATTAAAATTACGTTGGTGGATTTATGGGGTTGAAACTCGACACATTCTCCCGCCCCACGCATCCCAAAGAGAGAGGGAAGAGGGTTAAAGTTAACAGGGTTTTGAAAAAAGATTGCGTAGTGAGGTGTGATGATAAAGTCGTGGATAAAAGAGAATCCAGGAACACTGTGGGCATGACGACGTAATAATTGACCATCAGGGGCAAATTCAAACAGAGTGATTTTGCTCGAAAGCCCTGGATCGACTCGAAAGTTGACCAAACAGGGCGCGCCATTGTCGAATTCACAGCTAGGATCTACCCAAGGATGAGCAGCAAAAGCATCTCCAGGAGATAATGCGCCATCGAGATAATCGATCCCAATAGTTTCTAATGTTTGAGGTTCTAAGCGATGAGGTTCTGCTGCTTCCCAAAGTGCTAGTAGCTTCCCACCCCAATAAATCACTCCTGTATTAGCAATATTTTTTAGCTTGAAATCAAAGATATTACTAAAAAAGTCCTCCAGGCTTTTGCGTCCCAAACACTCCTCGATAAAGAATTTTTCCCGCGTCTTTCTCTTTCACATAAGCCTCAGTTTGCACGAAGCGGTTGCGGTAATGTGCTTTGCCATTTTTAAACGAAAAAGCGCTAATCATACCATCACCATCAAAAGGATGATGAATTGCTGAACCACCAATATCTAGTAAGCCTGGACCATTACGAAACAGAGTTCCTGATAATTCGACAGGAATTTTACCCTCAATGTCTGTAATTTCGTATTCATATTCGTTGGGCTGGGAATCATAACCTCGCTTCCATTCTTCAAGATTATACGGTTGGCTATTGGTTGTTTGAGCAATGGTGTTGGTCATGGTAGTTGTGTTTTTAAGCAATCCTTTTGAGAAAGAATATCAAGAAATGTAAAGTTATCTTTATATTTTAGAAAATAAACTTTCATTTTGCCGTGTGGCGATCGCCTCATCCTAAATCCTGCTCAATAAAATAAGGGAAGCTTAACTACTTTAAGAAAACTTGTATTGTGCTTGGAAATCTGGCGATAATTTTTATTTGGCTCTGGATTGGCTGGGACAAAAGCGTTTCCTAATCAACTTTTCCAGTCTTCAAAAACCAATCCCTCGATTTTCTTGAAATGCTTAGTATTACTAGTCACTACTGTAAAATCATAGTGTAGAGCGATCGCGCCAATCATTAAATCCTCGATACTTATTGGTGTCCCATCGATAAAAAGTTGATGCTTGACAGCAGCGGCAACTATGGCAGAATCTCGATCAAAATCTAAGCATCCAATTTGTTGAAATAGCAAGTCTAATTGGGCTGCATAGGCTTGCCTCAACCCAGGTTTTTTGGTTAACCCATATTCCAATTCAAATTTGGTTATTGAAGTTGTATAGATAATTTCAAAAGAGGTTGTCCTAAAGCGATCAATAATTCCTTGGTTGCCTCGAAGATAATCTGAAACCGCAGTAGTATCTAAAATATACACTTACAATACGTCATCTCTTGATGGCAGTAAAAAATCACGGTCTAACTCCAGGTCAAATTCCACCTTCGACACTCCCTGCCAATTAAAGATATCTTCATACCTTGAGCGCGATCGCTCTTCTTTTTCGAGAAATTCTTCAATCGCTTTAACAATTAATTTGTTTTTGGGGATCTTGTGATGCTTTAAATATGTATTTAAGCGATCGCTTATTTTTGGTATATGTATGGATGTGTTCATTATCTGGTATGTTTTATTGAGATTATACCAGATTGCCGCTCGGACTTATCCTCCTCATCTCCCACCTCATTTTTTTCAGATCATCTTTAACATTTTCAACGCTATATGGGAATCCTTCGGTTTTACCGATGGGAGGTTCAACCTTCTGCTGGCTGTTGTCAGTAACCAATTCAAAAAAATCCTCATTTAGCGATCGCACATCTTCTTCAATTACCAAAAAGATCGAGCGATCGCTTTAGAGCGAAGCATAAATATGCTACGTTACCAGATTAAGATAGTAGAAACGGCAAGATTAAAGACTACTAGAATTAAGACTCTCTTCCTCTGCTGGAGTTTGAGGCAGGTGTAAACCACATTCTTGTTTTAAGCCGCGAAAACGGGTATCTCTGGCATTATAATCGTCGGCAGTGAATGGGCGACTAGAATGCCAGTCGCCAACGGTAACATAACCTTGATCGAAGAATGGATGATAGGGCAAATCGTACTTAAGCAGATATAAATAAATATCTTTAGCATTCCAATCTAAAATGGGATGGATCTTATACAGATCATTTTGGCGATCGATTCTGTTCAAACCTTCGCGATGGGAAGTTTGATCGCGACGTAACCCAGCTAACCAAGCAGTAGCCTGTAATTCTTGTAATGCGCGCTGCATCGGTTCAACTTTGCGAATGCGATCATAGTAATTAAAAGCTTCCACATCATCTTGTTCCCAAAGCTTACCGTGGATTGCCTCCATCCGAGCGGGGGACATGGTTGACTGATATACCTTAAGATTAAGTTCTAATCTAGTCGCCAAATTTTCGGCAAACTTATAAGTTTCGGGTGGTAAATAGCCTGTATCCACCCAAATTACTGGAATCTTGGGAACAATTCTAGTCACCAAATGAAGCATTACTGCTGCTTGAATACCAAAGCTAGTACTCATGACCAAGCCGTCACCAAAGGTTTCGGCACTCCACTCCACTATTGATGAAGCTTCAGCATTTTCTAACTGTTGATTGACTTGAGATAGGTTGAAACTAGGTACTTTAGCAGTGGCAGAGATCATTAACTTATATTCTCTAGACTTAGCGGATGATTTGATCATAAGCAACTCGACTTGTGGTTGGCAGCTAGTTTAATTAGCGCGATCGCCCTGAGTTGGCTAAACTTATAATACCAAACCTCATTCTTAAAGAGTTCAAGAAAACCAGCTACTTAACCAAATAGCGATCGTACTTACACTGACTCCAACAACTACAGCTAGAGGCAAAATAATCCCCGTTTCGGTCATTCTAACAATGGGAATTGAGATTGCCATCATTCCCGTAGCTAAACTCCAAATAATTGCGGTACTACCAATCTTTACCCCTTGTCCTTCCATCATTTTTTCTTAAAATCTAAATTCACCTTATTTTATCGTTTAATAGATGGGTCGAAAACCCCGCAATCCCATTAGAGTTTTTGGACTAATACTACCAATTGATTAAATGACTGAGTTATGGTCATAGACTGTGCCGAAATCCGCTCGGCGATGCTTGCCACTTCCTGTACAGAATCTTTGGCAAAAGTTGAACTTTGGGTCTGATGGTTAATCGCCTGAGAAATATTTTCCATTAGAGAATTCATCTTATTGTGTAAAGTAACAACTCGATCTAACTTTTGACGAACTGCTTGAAATTCGCCCACGCCACTAATTAAGTGCTGTGTTCCTGAATCTAGAATAAGTGTCTTTTCTTTTACCTGTGTTTGAATATTGGCAAATAAAGGTTCGACTTGAGCGGAAGCTTCATATAGCTGCTGCATCAAAGAAAAAATAGTATCAGACAAATCCATAACTGAGTTTTGGCTACTCGCTTCAATCTGACTACGATTTACTGCTCTTGTGATATTCATAGATTGCTGAACTATCTGTTTGCTTAAGTCTTTAATCGTATTAACAGTTTGCGCCAGCTTCTGGGAAGAATAACTAAGATTATCAAATCCAACTGCGACATTTTGCACGGTGTGTTGGAGATTGGAGATGCTATTGACAGCACGTTCTAAGCTTTCTTGAGTGTCCTGTACCGCCAGGTCATTTTGCTGTTCTTGAAACTTGACCTGCTGCACATTTAAAGCAATGCCATTGAATGAATCAGCAACTTTTTGAATTTGATGTAGAACATTAATGGTCGTTTCCGACTGACGTACAGCTTCTTGGGAAAGAGTTTGATAAGCTTCGCTATTGTCTGCGAGTATTTCAAATACCTGATTTTTGAGTGCTTCTGTTTGTTGTTGTTGATGAGATACTTGGTTATTTGTTTGGGTAGATTCTTGAAGCTGTTCGAGCAGTTTGGCATTATCCAGGGCAAAACCTACTTGGGTGGCAATTTGGGCTACCCAGCGAATTTCAGCTTGCTGCCAATGACGAAAATCCGAACATTGATGAGCCACTAATAGACCAAATAGTTTACCTTCATTGAGGATGGGCGTTACCAAGTTAGCTTTAACTTCTAACTCTTCTAACTGATCGATATAACATTGAGTCAAGCCAGACTCATAAATGTTATTCCAAGCCCGAACTCTACCGTTACGATACATATCGATGTATCTTGCTTCAAAACAAGGATCTTTAATTACTCTTCCTTTTGCTCTCGTCCAGCCTGGGGTGACAGATTCGGCAACGATCTCGCCATGATTATCGGCGTTCATGCTGTAAACCACCACGCGATCGCATTTTAAGATACGGCGTATTTCTTGGACGCTGGCTTTTAAAATATCTTCTGTTTTCAAAGATTCTCTAATGTGTTGGAGAGCATCAGTGAAGTATTCAGTCCAGTTCTTTTCGTCTTGTATCTGCTGTTTTAAATGTTTGGCTTCAACTAATAGTTCGGCATTATCGAGGGCAAACCCAACTTGAGTAGCAACTTGAGTTACCCAGCGAATTTCGTGCTGCTGCCATTCACGAAAGTCCGAGCATTGGTGAGCAAATAACAAACCAAATAGCTGCCCTTCACTGATAATTGGTACGGCTAAATTCGCCTTAACTTCTAGCTGCTCTAACTGCTCGATATAGCACTGAGTCAAGCCCGATTCGTAAATATTGCCCCAGGCACGAACTCGACCGCTACGATAGTGTTCGATATACTTGACTTTGAAACAAGGATCGTTAATTACTCTGCCCAGAGATCTAGTCCATCCAGCAGCAACAGATTCGGCTATAATTCTGCCATAATCCTCTTGCTTCATACTGTAGACTACTACGCGATCGCATTCTAAAACCCGCCGTACTTCTTCTACGCTAATTTCCAAGATATCTTCTTCTTGTAGTGATTCTCGAATATATTTAATAGCGTCAGTAAAATATTGAGTTAGTTTAGTTTCATTGGCTAACTGATGCTGCAACTGTTTAGCATCAGCTAGTAATTTGGCATTATCGAGGGCGAAACCAACTTGAGTGGCAACTTGAGCTACCCAGCGAACTTCAGGCTGCTGCCAAGCACGAAAGTCCGAACACTGATGAGCTACTAATAAGCCAAATAGTTTACCCTCGTTGATAATTGGCGTTACCAGATTGGCTTTGACCTCTAGATCTTCTAGCTGCTCGACATAACACTGAGTCAAGCCAGACTCATAAATATTGCTCCAGGCGCGAACTCTGCCGTCACGATACATATCGAGATATTTAGCTTCAAAACAGGGATCTTTGATTATTCTCCCCTGAGCTTTTGTCCAGCCAGGGGCTACAGATTCAGCGACAATCATGCCGTGATTATCCGAGTTCATGCTGTAAACCACCACGCGATCGCAATTTAAAACCCGCCGTACTTCTTTGACACTGGCCTTTAAAATATCTTCTTGCTCAAGCGATTGACGAATATATTGAATCGCATCAGTAAAATGTCGATTCCATTTACTGTCATTGACAGGTAATAGTTTTTGTTCTTCTGAGTCATTTGTGGCAAATGTTTTCGTATATTCGAGCATAAGACCTACTTGAGTCGCAATTTGAGTAATCCAGTTAATTTCTTGTTCTTGCCAATGGCGAGTATGGTCGCATTGATGAGCGATTAATAAACCAAATAGTTGTCGATCCTCTCGAATAATAGGGGTAACTACTTTAGCTTGTACTTGTAAAGCTTCTAATTGTTCGAGATAACAAGGAGTCGCATCTTGGCAATAGACGTTATCCCAGGCACGAACGCGACCTTGGCTATATTTTTCTAGATATCTAGCTGCAAAACAAGGATCGTCTATGGTTCTGCCTAAAGCTTTAGTCCAGCCAGCAGCAACGGATTCAGCTATAATCGTGCCATAGTTATCTCGATCTAGACTATAAACCACTACGCGATCGCAATTTAGTAAATGACGTAATTCATTGACTGTGGTGTTAAGGATATTTTTTTGACCTACCTCATTGATTATCCTCTTGTTGACATCAGCAAACAATTGAATTTTGTTGTCTTGAATTTTTGTTTTTTCTTCTGAAGCATTGCTATTTCCATTCGCGTTACCGTTACCGTTTTTTCTCGATCCATTTCTCGATCCATTGTTAAAAAATTTGCGTTTATCTTGTTTTTTACTATTTGTTTGGTTGTTGATTCGCTTTGAGAAGATGAGTCGGCTGGATCTTCCTGTTTAGATAAGTAAGTAAGATCAATTGACTCTGACTTTTGAGCTTTAACAATATTGGCAAGAGCAAACTCTGCTGTATTGGCTTTTTCTGCTAAAAAATTGATCGCTTCTGAACTCCAAGTGCGAAATTCAGAGCATTGATGAACGGCTAGGAAAGCTAATAGTTGGTTATCGATTGAAATTGGTGCTACCAATAAACTTTTAATCTTTAGTCTTTCTAGATCTGCCAATCTGCTTTTGCTTATGTCTGTTGCCGAAATATTATCTATAGCTATAGTTTCACCATAGCAATACAGTTCTAAATATTCGGCTAAAAAAGGATCTACTATAGTTTTTCCCAGAATAGAGGTGTATTTAGCGTCTACAGATTCTGCTATTACTTCTGATTTTGGTAGTTCGCTAGCATCGTAAATAATAGCGCGATCGCATTTAAGCGTTTTTCTCGTTGTCTCAACAGTGATCTGGAAAATTTCTTGAAGATGGCGATAATTATTGATTTTTATATTAGAGGATTGAGTCATTGCTCGTTCAGACAAATTGCTTCTAGAACATTTAAAGAAATCGATAATTACAATTGAAAAAACTGATTAGGCTGTCTGATAAAATTCAGGGGGTAAGAATAAGACCCTAAACTTTATTTATTTATTCTCAGTAAAATTACTTAATGTTATATTCATACATCTTAATATAAATTGATAAGATTGCCTGAAAATTCTCTGGCAGTTCCATTGGTAAACCTTATTTTGAGCCATAGATATTAATCAAAAAAACACACTATGCTCTCTAAGTTTTTGATCTTTTGTTGAAAGGGACTTGCAAACAAATGATGTACCAAAACAGTTAACCTGTAGGGGCGAATGGCGACGCGGAGCTAATCCTTTAGGACATTCGCCCTTACAAGAAATGGTATGTTATTTTCCAGCAGATCCCAAAGCCAACTCTTGGCACAATGGTTGGTCAGTATTATTAAGTAGTATCAGTAGAGAGTTAACACGTTACTTATTGCAAAATTAATTTTATGGGCAATCCGCAGACGAAAAGTTATGAAAAGCTAATTTTAGTTACTGTAGGGGTAGCAGCTTTTGTTTCTCTAGCCTGGTCAGCAGGATTGATCGGCAAAGGAATTTGGCAATTGTCCCAATCTAAAATTCCCACTGAGTCAAACGGTAAAAACATTGCTAATTTTTCTCATGTACCAAACGTAGCTACGGGAGTTTTTAATTATGGTGGTAGTACCGCTTGGGCTTCTCTGCGTCTAGCCGTCGATTCGGTTATTCAGTCGGAAAGACCTGAAATACAATTTCGCTATGTTCAACCACAAAATCAGCCACCAGGCTCAAGCCCAGGAATCGGCATGTTGCTTGAAGGTAAAGTAGACTTTGTGCAGTCTTCTCGTTCTCTACGTCCAGAAGAATACCAGTTAGCTAAACAAAAAGGTCTAAAACTAAAACAAATTCCCGTAGCTGTCGATAGTATTGCTGTAGCTGTTCACCCCAAGCTGGATATTCCTGGTTTAACTCTTAGCCAACTCCAAGCAATCTACACAGGAAAAATCTCTAATTGGCAAGAAATAGGTGGTGCAGATCAGCCAATTACTGCCTATTCTCGCCCTGCTAGCACTGGAGAAATAGTTGATTTTATTGCCCTCAAGACTGGACAAAATAGAGCAAATAGAGAAATGGGTTCAAACATCAAATTTGTGCCTACAGCTACTCAAGCTCTTCGTCAATTAGCCAATAATCCAGGAGGCATTTACTATGATTCTACGGCAACAATTATGCCTCAATGTACAGTCAAACCCTTACCTATAAGCGAGAAAGGAAATAATTTGGTTGCTCCTTATCAACCACCTTTAGTCCCAGCTTCTGCATGTCCCAAAAAACGCAACCAACCAAACGTTAAAGCTATACGTTCGGCACAATACCCTCTAACTCATTATTTGTATGTAGTATTTTTAGAAAACAATGATGGCAAAGAACAAATTGGTCAAGTCTATGCCAATTTCCTCCTAACACCCCAAGGTCAAAAGCTAATTTCCAAGACAGGCTTTCTTGCTCTTGATTAATTGTAAATCTCGCGCAAAGACGCAAAGAATTAAAATAGCTAAAGGCTAAAAGCTAATAGCTTTTTAAGGTTTTTTACATTCTGATAGCTGTTGAGCAAATTCAGCTAACTTGCGAAAAGAATCAGTGACGATTAAAGATTGTTGGGAAATTTTATCGGACAAGCTAGTAATATCGCCAATAAATTGATTCATTAACAGCAAGCTCGGTACTGATTCTGAGGTTTTGATTAATTTACCTTCTAGATCATAATCATAGCTATCCATTGGCTCTAAGGTTACTTCACTATCTAAGAGAGTAATTTCTCCCATGGGTAACTGAGCTGGATTGGTGAATATTGATGAGCCGCTCTTTTCTTGCATGTCTTTGAGCAGATCTACCATTGGTGTAAATTCTGGTGCGACTGGTTTAACACCTCTACTTTTTGCTTGACATCAGCGATTGCAAAGGACGCGTTAGCTAATCCTTTAGGGCTAGCCAAAGGCATCGCTTTTTGAGCAGCAGTAAGATCGTCTTCTATTTGCGTATTTTTTGGTTCTTTTGCCATTTTTTGATAGTCAAGCTGCTGCTGCGGTGCTGAATTGCCATTTAATTTGCCATTGAGCATTGCTTGTGTTTGCTGTTCGGCTAACACTTGATTGAGAAAATCCCCCGTAACCGCTGATTGACGGCTGATTTTTGCTCTGATATCTTGCAATGCAGCTTGGTTGTCTGCTAGTAGTTGGGATATGTCTTGCTCAAGATTGTGTTGTTCTAAGGGCTGTTTTTGCGTTTCCTTTCTGTGAACATTCTTGACTGCATCTAATTCTGATCGCAATTCGACTCGCTCTAAAGCCAAGCCTAATTGCAGAGCTAGTTGGGTAAACAAATCTATTTCTGATTGCTCCCAAAGACGGGGCTGTTCGCATTGATGTCCGATGAGTAAACCAAACAATTGCTCGTCCTGTAGAATTGGGACGACAACACTAGCCTTAACCGATAAAGCTTCTAGCTGTTCTAGGTGACAGTTAGTTAAATTAGCTTGATGAATATTAGCGATCGCTTTAGTTCTACCTTGACGATATTTTGCGCCATATTCTCTAGCAAAGCAAGGGTCTTTGATCTGAGAATTTAAGGCTCTAGGATAACCAGGAATGACTGATTCAGCTACGATATCTCCGTTTAAATGAGCATCAAATTGATAAACAATTACGCGATCGAGTTTGATGATTTTACGTGCTTGTTCGACAGCAATTTTTAAGAGTTGGGAGCGGTTAACTCTTTCGCTGATACCAAGACTGAAATTATTTAATAGTTGCGTTGGTAAACCATCATTGGTTAATTTTTTGAGCAGCTTGGCATTATCGAGGGCAAAACCAACTTGAGTGGCAATCTGGGTCACCCAGCGAATTTCATAATCCTGCCACTCACGAGGCTGGCTACATTGATGGGCTACCAGTAAACCAAATAGCTTGCCTTCATTGAGAATTGGTGTAACTAAATTAGCTTTAACCTCTAAGGTTTCTAGCTGTTCGAGATAGCATTGAGTCATCCCTGCTTGAGAGAGATCATTAATCGCTCTAACTCTGCCATCACGGTACTTGTCGAGATATCTGGCTTCAAAACAAGGATCTTCAATCGTTTTATTTAATGCCCTCGGATAAGCTGCTGACACTGATTCTGCTATCACTACACCGTACTGATTATCTGGGTTAAGGCTATAAACCACGACGCGATCGCATTCTAAAACTCTTCTAACTTCCTCGACGCTAATCTCCAACACATCATCCTGTTTAATCGACTGACGGATGTATTGAATCGCATCGGTAAAGTAGTGAGTCCAGGTTCTTTCCCTCTCTGCTTGAGTTTGCAGACGAACCATATCACCGAGTAACTTAGAGTTTTCCAAAGCCAAGCCAGCTTTTTTCGCTAGTTGGTGTAAAAACTCGATTTCTCCCTGCTGCCACTGTCTGGATGTTCCGCACTGATGGGCTACGAGTAAACCAAACAGCCTTCCTTCATTGAGAATCGGTGTAACTAAGTTAGCTTTAACCTCTAGTTGTTTTAACTGTTCTCTATGGCAAGGGGTCATTTCCGCCTTGTCTACATCATCAATTGCTTTTATCCTGCCATCGCGATACTTGTCGAGATATCTAGCCTCAAAACAGGCATCTTGGATGGTTTTGCCCAATGCTTGCGTATAACCAAGAACGACAGACTCGGCTACTATCACGCCATAATTATCTTGATCGAGGCTATAAACTACCACGCGATCGCAATTTAGATAGTTGCGTGCCTCTTCAACAATAGCTTTAAGAATATCTTTTTGTGGAACAGATTGACTTAGATTATTAATAAACTCTCTGTATACTTGAGTATCAGCTTCTTCCGCGCTTTCTGACTCAGATGTTTTAGAGATTGTTTTAGATATCGAATCAAACAGCCTTTTGCTGCCAAAAGCAGCGATCGCACCAGCCAGTAAAGCTGTTGTTCCAGTACCAATGAGTAAAGCAGCCAGTAGTTTTTGTTGTCGGGCTAACTCCGTTTCAGTCAAGCCGATATTATCAGAACGTTTTGCCAAGATCCCTTGCTTGTTAATGGCTTGATTACCAAAGTAGTAGGTGGCAGTTCCTATTGCGAGTATAGGCAACATTACTGCACTACTTACTAACGCTGCTGCCGTCTTGACTTTCAGTCTTTGAAAAGTTGACTTAGCTGAGTTTTGATGACGCGATTCCGTCTCAACCTTGATTAATTTGCCTCCTTTTTGATCGACATTCTCATCCAGAGAATTAGTTTGCTCCTTTGTTTCTGGTTCTGTTTTTGGTTCAAAGACAACTGATTTGGAGATTTTAGAGGTTTCAACTAACGCGAGTTTATCTTCTGCTTTAGCTTTATTATTTTTATTAGGTATTTTAGTCATTGTTAATCTTGATAGAAAGTAAAATAAACTCTTTGTTAATTTTTTTAATTAGGTATTGAAAGCAAAATATTCAAAAAATATTCAGCAGCGTTCAAAGATATACGTATTTTTACCTAAGTTTATAACACTAAATTACTGTAAAAGAACTATCGGCTTAGTTTGGCTACATAGAAAGACAGCAGAAAATAACCCTGGAGAGTTTTATTGTCGTAAAGTCTTAAAACTAATTGGGGCGTGTCATCAATTAAGACTAATTAATATTTACTTAATATTTACCAGGTTGCGCCAGACTTTCAAATTTAGTTAACTCGGCGTTAAACAAGAGTTTAATTGTTCCCACAGGACCATTACGATGCTTAACAATACTAACTTCTGTGATCCCCCTGTCTGGGGTATCAGGATTATAATATTCATCGCGATAGATCATCATGACTAGATCCGCATCCTGCTCAATTGATCCTGACTCACGTAAATCAGACAGCATCGGGCGCTTATTAGTTCTTTGTTCCACTCCTCGGCTTAACTGAGATAATGCCACAATCGGCACGTTTAACTCTCTGGCTAAACCCTTTAAACTGCGTGTCATTTTTGATAGCTGCTGTACGCGGTTGTCATTATCTCCCCCTTCCATTAATTGAAGATAATCAATCATCACTAAACCCAAAGGATCTTTTTGCTGCGCTTGGAGACGACGTACTTGCGATCGCATTTGCATCACCGTTAAGTTAGCGGTATCGTCAATATAAATTGGCAGTTCGGAAAGTCTCTCGACTCCATCGATTAGCTGTCCAAACTCATTTTGAGCTATTCTCCCCGAACGTAGACGGTTACTGGGAATCCTCGCCTCAGCAGATAATAGTCTTTGAGTTAGCTGTTCCCGCGACATCTCTAAACTAAAAACGGCAATGGGTAACTTGGAATCCCTCGCAATATTAGAAGCGACACATAAAGAAAAAGCCGTTTTTCCCATTGATGGTCTACCCGCAATAATAATTAAGTCAGAACGACTAAAACCACTGGTCATGGCATCTAAATCATAATAGCCAGAAGGAATACCAGGTAAAGCCGTTTCCTGGTGTAGTTCTTCAATCGTATTAAAAGTATTGATCAGAGTTTCGGCGATGGAAACCAAACCCTCTTGAGGACGTTCTTGAGTGAGACGAAATATTTTCTGTTCCGCAGCATCTAAGACAACCTCTATTTCCGAAGTGTTATCGTATCCAAGATCGACAATTTCATGCCCTGATGTAATCAACTGACGACGGACATATTTTTCCATGATCAGGTTAGCGTAGCGATCCACATTAACCGCCGACACGGTACGGTTAAGTAACTGCGCCAACTTAGTTGTTCCACCCACCTGTTCGAGCAAATCGCGATCGCTTAAATATGTACTAACAGAGATAAAATCCGTTGGTTTGCCCTTGGCATTGAGACATAATGCAGCGTAATAGATCTCTTGATGTGCCTTAACATAGAAAGCATCTCTAACGACTAGTTCCGCCACCCTGGTAATTGCTTCAGGATCAAACAGAATGCCACCCAGGATTGCTTCTTCCGCTTCAATACTCGCTGGTGGTAAGTTGTTTATTTCTGCCATTAATTAATTACTTTCAACTCTTACAGCATCACTATAGAACATATATTCTACATTTCTCAGCTACGCATCTTAGTAGCGGTGGCAGATTCCCGAAATTTTAGCGAGGCTGCTTTGCACTTAGAAATTTCCCAGTCAGCAGTTAGTCATGCGATCGCCAAAACCAGTAAGTATTGCCTATGAAATGAAACAGGATTCAGCTATGGCCAGTATGGCAATGCAAGGATTAGGTGCAGCGATTTTACCTCAGCTTGCTGCCGAACCTGTTTCGGAACAATTAAAGATTTATTCTTTGCCAGTTCCGTTAGAAAGGATTATTAAAGCAGCAGTGTTAAAAGATGCTCTACACACACCAGCAGTTTTTGCCTTTTTAGATGTTCTTAAAAACTACACTTGCTCATCCAGAACTTAATTCTAATTAGCGATCGCTGGCGGAAAATTGCTGCTACCCCAATTAAAACCTGTATAGTTAAACAAAATATTTAATTAATCTCTAGAAAAATTTACTCTATAAAGATGTAGCGTTTTGGATAAATAAATAATCAATATGGTTTCAATTCAAGGGCAAATTGTTTTAATTACAGGGGCAAGTAGCGGTATTGGGGCATCTTGTGCCAAAATGTTTGCCAAAGAAGGTACGGCGTTAATTTTGGCTGCACGTCGTCGAGAAAAGCTAGAAGCTTTAGCAGCCGAATTAAAGACAACCTATAACAGCAAAATTCATGTGTTAGAGATGGATGTAAGCGATCGCACTGGGGTAGAGACATCCTGGGCTTCTTTACCCAAATCTTGGCGTAATGTCGATATTTTAGTTAATAATGCAGGATTAAGCCGTGGTTTAGATAAACTTCAGTCAGGAGAGATCCAGAATTGGGAAGAAATGATTGATACCAATCTTAAAGGCTTGCTATATGTAACGCGATCGCTCTTACCAGTCATGGTGGAACGCAATCAAGGGCATATTATTAATATTGGTTCAATTGCTGGACACCAAACCTATCCTGGGGGGAATGTTTATTGCGCCACCAAAGCAGCCGTTAGAGCTTTATCACAAGGGTTAAAGATGGATTTGTTGGGTACTCCTATTCGAGTCACTTCCGTCGATCCTGGTACGGTGGAAACTGAGTTTAGTAAGGTGCGTTTTCGCGGTGATGTAGAGAAAGCTAAAAAAGTATACCAGGGGATGAATCCTTTGACTCCCAATGATATTGCCGAAATTGTAGTTTTCTGCGCTACTCGTCCCCTCAATGTTAATATAAGTGAACTTTTAGTCTTGGCGACAGATCAATCAAGCGCAACGATGATCAATCGACAGTAGTGAGTGCAAGAATTGACCATTAAAAGTTATTGCTATTTTTTGGGGTATCAATTGACTTGCCATCAGGAATTTTTAAGTCGTGTCTCCAGATGGTGACATTCTTAGTAGGAATCGAGGCTGGTAATTCTTCTAGGGCAATTTTCTGCCAAGTAGTGGCATCATAGGTAGTATAAATAAATGTCGATTTAGCTAGATCCAAATCAATAATGGTAATCGTTTGACGGGGTGATAATTGACTATTAATTAACTCTCTTGCTCCCTGTCCCAATGCACCTGCGTGAAGCATTTCTAAGTTATCAACTTTCCCAGGATAGTATGCATGATGGTGTCCGCTGATATACATCAACACATGATTTTCCGTCAGCAGCGATCGCAGTTTATTTCCTTGCTCCAAGTACTCTCCTGGCTTATTCTTCGTCTTTGCCACAGGATAGAGAGGAAGGTGTCCTAAAACTATTCTAGCGGTCGCCTGTTGTGCTGCTGGAGTCTGTAATGTCTGCTCAATCCACTCTAACTGCTGGGGAGAAATTTGCGAGGTCGAAGCATCCCAAACTAAAAAGAAGATTTTATTTTGCTGAAAACTATAGTAGAAAGGAAAATTAGCGCGATCGACAAAATTTAAAAACTGATGCTGATGTTGCCAATAAGCTTGAGCAAGGTTTCTTTCTGCTTGAAAAATCAAGGTTTGGTCTTTAATCGCTCCAGATCCATCATGATTGCCGATCGTCAAACCAAGGGGAATCTGATGTCGGCGCAGAGGTGCTGCTATTTTAAGATCAAAAGCTGCCCACATCGACTCAATCTGGGATTTGGTTAAACTGGCTTTTTGTCCTGCGATCATATCTCCCCCGCAGAGGACTAGATCGGGATGCCATTGAGGGATTAAGGCGATCGCTGGGCTACTTCTGGCTCATATTCTGTCGAACCATACTGACTATTGAGATCGCTAATCACAACCAGGCGAAAATCCTGACGAGGAGGCAGATCTAAGTTTTTGACCGCTATTTGCACCGAGTCTAAGTTGCTAGTTGCTGCTCGATTATGCTCGACTGTTAGATAACCAAGCATAAAAATACTAACCACTCCGACTACAAACCACCGAGTAAACTGCCGTTTCATCTACAAAAATCTGGAATTTTCAACAACTACTGACTTAATATACGCTGTACAGCAAAAATTATTGTTGTATATCGTTCACTTGTGCTTAAACTATAGATCTTCAGAGAAGGTATCAAATTAACGTAGTTAAAGATTAGTCAGAGGCACAGCAACATGAGTGAGACAGCCAACAAGCCGATTGGAATTATAGGAGCATCTGGATATGGGGGAGTTCAATTAGTTAAGCTTTTATTAGAACATCCTCAAGTGGATATTGCTTATTTAGGTGGTGACAGCAGCGCAGGAAAGCAATATAGTTCGATCTATCCTCACCTAGATCATTGTGTAGATCTAACAGTAGAAAAAATTGATGTAGATGTTATTGCTAAACGATGTGCAGCCGTATTTCTGGGTTTACCTAATGGTTTAGCCTGCGATCTTGCTCCTGCTTTAATTGCCAAAGGCTGTAAAGTCTTAGATCTGTCGGCAGACTATCGTTTTAGTAATTTAGATACTTACACTGACTGGTATAAAAAAGAGCGCACAGACCAAGATACGGCAAAATCCGCGGTTTATGGCTTACCAGAACTCTTCCGTGAACAGATTAAACAAGCTCAATTAGTGGGCTGTCCTGGATGTTATCCCACTGCCAGTTTACTTGCTCTTTCTCCTTTACTTAAGAACGGATTGGTCGATCCCTCGACTGTGATTATTGATGCCAAATCAGGTACTTCTGGTGGTGGTCGTCAAGGTAAGATTAATCTGCTCTTAGCAGAAGCCGATAACTCTCTAGGAGCTTATGGAGTTGCCAATCATCGCCATACTCCTGAAATCGAGCAAATTTGCAGTATTTTAGCCCGCCAGGAAGTTACTGTGCAGTTTACTCCTCATTTAATTCCCATGGTCAGAGGGATCTTATCTACCGTCTATGCCACTTTGAGAGATCCTGGACTAGTTAGAGAAGATTTGATCACCATCTACAACGCCTTTTATCGCTCCTCTCCCTTTGTAAAAATTCTCTCCAGCGGTATTTATCCTCAAACTAAGTGGGCATGTGGTACTAACTTGGCATATATTGGCATTCAAGTAGATCCTCGCACAGGTAGAGTAATTGTTTTGTCGGCGATCGATAATTTAATCAAAGGTCAAGCAGGTCAAGCAGTACAATGCTTAAATCTGATGATGGGTTGGTCAGAATCTTTGGGTTTACCCAAGCTGGGTTTCTATCCTTGATCATTACTGATGTTACGCACGTTTGTTGGTTGACATATGGGGGGATGGGGATTTGGGGAGAGCAAATCAATATTACTTTAAGATGAATCGTAACTTAGTATTTTTATTTACTAGTAGCCTGTGTCTTTTAAATTTTATATCTCCAGTCAAGGCAGAGGAAACTTTAGCAAAAATCCAACGTACAGGAGTGTTAAACGTTGCTATTAGAGAAGATGCTCCTCCTTTTGGCTATCTTGATGCTAGGGAAAATTTGCAGGGATACTGTTTAGATTTTTTTGCTCTGTTGAAATCACAATTAATTACAGATCTAGAACGAAATACTCTGAGTGTGAAGCTGCTTAAATCAACCGCGAGTAATCGTTTTGGCTTAGTGGCAGATCACCTCATCGATCTTGAATGTGGTCCCAACACAATTCGCCCCACTCCTCCAGAAAACACTAATTTTTCGAACAGCTTTTTTCTAACAGGAACGCAATTTTTGGTCAAACAGGATAATTCTCTCGATCTTGGAGGTGATTTAAATGGTGAGATCTTAGGCGTGATTGCTAATACCACGACTGCCAAAGTTATTGCTCAACGCTATCCCCAGGCAACTCTCAAACAATACCAAGGAGTGACTGCCAGAATTCGAGGTATACAGGCGGTAGCACAAGGGAAGATAGACGCAATGATTAGCGACGGAATTTTATTACGCGCCGAAGCTCAACAACAAAATTTATCATCGGCAGAATATCCTTTAGTTCCCGATGTTCCTCTAACTTGCGATCGCTATGGCATGATTATTAGTAGCAATGATCCCCAATGGCAAGGGTTTATTAATTCTGTGATCGATAGTCCAGAGGCAAAAGCATTATCAAATCAGTGGTTTGGTAGATTGTTTAGCTATAGCTGCTGCTGGAATAGTAGCGGCAATAATTATCCTTCTTTCGATGGGGCGCTCTTTTCTGCTAGAGTTTCAGGAACAAGCTTTAGTTAATACTTTGACTCTCTATCCTGGTTCGTCTTTAGAAGCTACCAATAGCGCGGCTTTTGTTTGAAAAATAAGCTCAAAAATGACCCCAGATTTGAATACATTCAAGTGCGATCTGGACGCGCCCCAAGCGATCCTGATATGGCACCCGTAAATATTGCTCAACGTGAGTTCGACGAAATTAAAAAAGGGCAGGTGACAAGAGAGGTAATCCTTTAGAACACCTCAGAATTTAGACGATCTCAATTAATTCATCAGAATTAATCGAACTATTTCCCTCAATTACAGCAAAAACCTGGTCGTCAAAGAAAACTTCACCAGAACCAGAATCAAAACCAAAGCGATCAATTTCATCTGTATCAATATTAAAGCCGTCGGCAGCTATTTGTATTTTGTCTCCATCACCAAACGAGAACCCTTCAATTGTATCTACGCCCACGTTAGAAATATCAGAAAAGACGAAAGTATCTCCACCCGACCCGCCATTGAGAATATCATCCCCTGACTCTCCTTCTAAAATATCGTCGTCTCGATTGCCAGATAAAGTATCTCTGCCTGAACCTCCCAGCAAAGTATCTTCTCCTGCTTCTCCAAATAGCTCATCGTCGCCATCTCCACTATCGAGAATATCATTATCATTACCAGCAAAGAGAATATCGTTACCTGCATCCCCAAAGAGGCGATCGCTTCCTATTTCTCCCTCCAGAAGATCGTTACCTTCTCCTCCTCGCAAAAGATCGTTGCCTGATTCACCAAAGAGGCGATCGTTTTCTGTTCCTCCATCTAGCGTATCATTATCATCACCACCATAAAGGGTATCGTCATTTGCTTCGCCAAAAATTCGGTCGTTGCCTTCACCTGCCGTTAAAGTATCCAAACCATTTCCCCCTAAAAGCACATCATCACCTAAATCACCTGATATAAAGTCTTGACCATCTCCACCATTTAAAGTATCGTTTTCCTCTCCACCATAAAGAGTATCTTCGTTTGCTTCTCCAAATAGCTCATCATCTCCTGACTCTCCAAATAGCTCATCATTGCCCTCCCCACCATAAAGAGTATCGTTATCAAGTTCTCCAGAAATTTGGTCGTTGCCCTCGCCTCCCGTCAAAGTATCCGAACCATTGCCACCCAAAAGCACATCATCACCTAAATCGCCCGATACCAAGTCTTGGTCATCTCCACCAATAACGGTATCATTGTCTTCAGAACCATAAACAGTGTCGTCTCCTAAAAAACCATCAATAATATCGTCTCCTTCCAAGCCGATCAGTTCGTCGTTTTCGGAACTCAACCCAAATAATTCGCGAAAATCGTCGTTTGCTGAAGTTCCTGTAAAATTAGCCATATTAATTATTTTCTCTGCTGTGATGTGAAAAACTAGCTCGATCTTAAATGTAAATTAAGGCTAGATTGATACAGTCTTAAAATTTAAATGATGAAAATGAAAAAGTTGATAAAGCAACATAAATATAAATACTTCTTAAGAACGAACACATTTTTTAATAACTATGTTATTTGTAAGGTGACGTTAAAATTAAATAGCAGAAATAGGAAGCATTTGTATGAATACCTGCCGATATTTTCATGTTTGAAGTATGTTGAAAGTATGCTTATAAAACACTAAACACTAATAAACTACTAATTGATTGATCGGCAATAAAGTTAATTACTATTGATCATCAATATAGAAAAGTCTTAATCTCATTAAAGGTAATAGAAATTGTGTTAATGCTTGTTGATTTTTGGTAGGAAATTGACTTTTTTGATGAGAGTTTAGAAAATAAGGAATTATTTTAGCAGTCAGTATTTTTCAAGCAGATTAATCCTAGTTTTGTTTCCATCTTTTTAATTGAGAAAAATAAGTCAAAAGATAGAAGATAACTAAATAAATTGCTGTTACATTATTTTAAAAAGTGATTTAAAAAAATATTATGAACATCAAAAAAAGACGTTGAAAACGCAGCAGAAAAAACTAAAGCTTAAAGCAGAGGCTAGAAAGCGAAAACATTGAAGGTACAATCAGAG
>JAAUOU010000179.1 GCA_012034765.1 Pleurocapsaceae cyanobacterium CSU_1_1
ACTCTGAAGAAACCAATTTTAAATCTTCAATTTCAATCTGATCGTAGCTGAGGTAAAGTTCTTGAGCATCTCTCACCCCACGGCGTTTCGTAGATTCAGGGATCGAGAGTGTACATCACTACTTTACCAGGGAAAAGCTGGCGCAAACCTTTAACAGTGCTTACCTGTTTGCCTTCTTTCATCGCTTCCCAACCATATTCAGAGTGCATATCAAACATCAGATTGACTGCTGCCTCTTTACGAATTACGCCTGAGAGCAAAAGACGAGTGAGGAAGGATTTACCTGTTCCCGACTTACCAAAGATGCCATTGCTTCTCTCCACAAAGCGATCTAAGTCAATGCAGACTGGCACGTCCATATCTAGAGGTTGTCCAACGGAAAAGTTACGGCGAAAGGGATCGTCTTCCCAACCAAAGACGCTACGAAAGTCATGTTCCGTTGCTTCATAAACTTGACTAAAATGTGCTGGAATTGTTTTAACGGGGAGTAATTCCATCTCTGCACTACTATTGGGCTGCATCGAACCTAAACTAGTCATTAGTATCAAAGTCAGGATCAATCGGTAAACTCGAAAAATCGCTATTAGTCGCTGTCGGTGTGAACATCAACATGGGCGAAAGGGCAACTGTACCGTATGTACCGCTTCCTGCTAAGACATCCCGCAAAAAAGTATCATCAATGGGTGGGGGATTAGCAATAATGCGACTCGTTGAACAACCTAAAGAAACATCTGTTAGCAAACAGAAAAAACGCGACCTTGTTCCCTGCACCACCAAAAACTTACCAACACGCATATCCTCCACCGAGACATCGGGGTGTAATCTTATTTCTAAACCTTTGGTTAAAGAACCTTGAATGACCGAACCTAAAGGGAGTTGCGAGTTCATGTTTTGTTAGTTATCAGATGTTAATGAAGATGCAAAGCCGAATATATTTTTGCTAATATGCAGGATTTTTCTGCTAACTTACGCTTATTCCGCTAATTCTAGTCGATTTAGTTTTTAATATCCTATCAAATTAAAATAAGAAGTTATGATGTCAAGTACTAAAGAACTGATTCTGCCCCAGATGGGCTGCGGAACTTGGGCATGGGGAAATCGTTTGCTGTGGGGTTACGATCAGAGTATGGATCGTCAATTGCAAGAAGTATTCGATCTGTGCGTTAGCAACGGTGTAACTTTATTTGATACTGGTGATTCTTACGGTACGGGCAAACTGAACGGTCAAAGTGAAAAACTGCTGGGAAAATTTGAGCAGGAATATCAGGGAATAAATAAAGAGCGGATCTGTCTGGCGACTAAACTGGCAGCCTATCCCTGGCGATTAACTGCAAAATCAATGGTCAAGGCTGGACTCGCCTCGATAGAGCGCATGGGCAGAGTAGATTTAGCCCAGATGCACTGGTCAACGGCTAATTACTTTCCCTGGCAAGAATGGCAGCTTTTAGATGGTTTAGCCGATTTATATGAACAGGGGTTAATTAAGGGGGTGGGACTATCCAACTATGGAACAAAGAGATTAAGACAAGTCCATCAGAAATTTAGCGATCGCCAGATCCCCATTGCAACTCTACAAGTACAGTATTCCTTGCTTTCCACCTATCCCGTAACTGAATTAGGTCTTAAAGATACCTGTGATGAATTGGGGATTAAACTTATTGCCTATAGTCCCCTGTGCTTGGGCATCCTCACGGGCAAATATAATGACCCTAGCACCTATCCCAAAGGGTTGCGAGGAATACTTTTCAAACGATTAGTCCCCGAAGCCAAACCGCTGTTAGATTGTTTAAGTGCGATCGCGCAATCCCGTCATAAAACCATGGCGCAAGTAGCAATTAACTGGTGTATTGCTAAAGGTGCAATGCCGATTCCTGGAGCAAAAAATATCAAACAAGCACAGGACAATATTGCCACCAAAGACTGGCTATTGGATGCGGGGGAAATAGCAGAATTAGATCGTGCAGCAAAAATAGCTCAGGCAATGGTTCAAAATATATTTCAAAGCAAATAAAAGCAAATCGCCGATATTGATTGTTTTAATAAAATTTCGCTGTTATTTCAGTATCCATGTTCTTATTTGAGAAAATAACCCCTTTCTGTTATTTTGAGGAAAGCTTCTCTGAAAACACAATAATTGATATTTATCAAGTATGACTACTAATGATGTGATGGAAAGTAGACAATTGGTCGTCGCTAAACCATCTTCTCAAGATTCTTCTCTTCTTAGTACTACAGGAAATGTCAACCAAAATTTTTACAAGCCAAAAATTCGTGTATTGATTGTTGATGATCTCAAGCTGGTTTGTGAAGGATTACAGGCGATATTTGCTGACAATCAAGATATCGAGATAGTTGGATATGCGCTGAATGGAAAAGATGCAGTTGAGCAGGTAAGCAAAATCCAGCCTGATGTAGTGGTTTTAGACTTAGTAATGCCTGTTATGGGTGGTATTGAGGCTACCAAAAGAATTACTAAACAAAACCCTGATGTCAAAATTCTCATTTTAAGCGCATTTAATCAGGATGCTAACGATTCCGTTGTTTCAGAAATAATAGCTGCTGGAGCGAATGGCTACGTTTTGAAAAACATGGTTATGAGTGAATTGGCTTTGGCAATTCGCTCTGTTTATAGTGGTTCTTATCACTTTGCCGCCGAACTGATGGATAGTCTCGCCAAAATTTCGGTTTCAGACTTCAACGTAAATGCTAACCCGAAGGAAAAGGAGATTAATTTAGCGCCCCAAAAAGCTTCTCCCGTAGACTCTCCAGTAGTTGCAGCAAAACTTCCAGCCACTAAGGCTACTCCCAAAAAAGCCAAAAAACCCAAGCCAGAAAAACCATTGTTGCCCTATACAGATTGGGCGCTAGTCGTATCGGGAATACTTGTATTATCCCATATCGATGGGATGGGACATGATCTAGGACATATAGGATTGTTCTTGCTCATGCTTGCTTTAATGGCTCGTCCGATTAAAGCTTGGTGGGATGTTCCTTTGAAATATCGTCGAGGTGTTGGGGTAATTGCTTTTGCCGCTGCGCTAGCTCATGTAATCTATGCCACAGAAAATTTTTTGGAAGGAAATTGGGCAACAATTTCCTTAATGTCTACTCAAAATAAGTGGGGAATGTGGTCAGGCATTATCTCTTTGAGTATTATGATTCCTGCGGCAGTGACTAGCTTTCAATTTATGCAGCGTCAATTAGGCAAAGCTTGGCGTCAGATTCACTTATTAAGTTTGCCTTCCATGATTTTCGCCGTATTACATACTGTTCTAGTTGGTCCACACTATTTAATGCCAGATGCACAGGTGGAAACAGTTGATTACTTGCGAACCTTCGGCGTGATCGCAGTAGGCATATCGATATGTTTATTAAGACAACGTGCTATTTGGTCTAAACTAAAATTAAACGACCTGGGCAAATCTGTTAAAGACAGATTCAAGTTTGTTTTTAAGAAATTAAAGTCTGTTAAGATTTCCGTTTAGGTTTATCTGTTTAACCTGAACGAAAGTCATTTAGGCAGTTTTGGTATTAACTATAATCACTCAAGGCTAATTGATAGATATCAGCGTATTGTTGAATAATTCTGCTCAAATCGTAGTTTGCTATTTTTGTCTGAGCTTTTTCCGCCATTACTGCCAAGCTGTCAGGATCTTCGATTACTTTAGACATTGCTTGTGCGAGGGCATCAGTATCGCCTAGATCGACTAATAAACCACAGCCGTTTTCTAGCAAATCTTGAGTACCGCGAATGTTTGAGCCAATTACAGGGGTATTTAAACACATAGCTTCCATAATGCTGCGGGGTAAGCCTTCCTGTTGAGAAACTAGTAAGACAGCATTAGCGGCTTGAATTAAGGTAGGGATGTCGTCACGATAACCTAAAAAGTGTACTTGATTTGCTATTCCTAAATGTTGGGCTAATTCTACCATTTTCGGCTTAATGCGACCTTCTCCTGCTAAAGCTAAATGAACTTGAGGATTAGCTACTTTTGCAAAAGCATTGAGCAAGTCTTGATGTCTTTTACGGGGTGTAAATTCAGCCATGCAAAGTAATAGAGTATCTGAGTCGGTTAAATTTAACTGCTGACGAACCTGTGCTAGATTTACAGGATCAACCTTGCCAGAAGCATAATAGTCAGTATCTACGCCAATGCCAGGAGTATAGTAAATTCTGTTAGCTGGTAGAAAATTATACTTTTTGGCAGCAGCTTCATCTTCTCGGTTAATGGTAATTAAATAATCAGTCCATCCACCTGCCAACTTTTCTAGGCTTAAAAAAATAGCGTTTTTAACTGCATTACCGCCACGATAAAAGTGAAAACCATGAGCGGTATAAATAACCTTAATTTTTTGGTTATTCTTTAAGGCATATCGCGTAACAAAGGCAGCAATAGGAGTATGAACATGAACCAGATCATAATCTTCCTGTCCTACTACTTGCTTGACTCGCGAGACTCCCCCCCATAAATTTCTCGGATCGAAAACGTTACGTGACCATTGAATATCATAAATGCGATCGCATGTTTCTATGCAAGCTTGATCGGCTGAAATCCCCTGCGCCATAGCGTCTACCTGCCAACCTAAACTGCGAAAATGTTGGATAAAAGGAAGCAAGAAACTGCGAATTGTAATCGGGACGGTGGTAACAACCAATAGTTTGGGCATAGGGAAATAGCAAGTAGGAAGTAGGAAGTAGCAAGTAGCAAGTAGCAAGTAGGAAGTAGCAAGTAGCAAGTAGCAAGTAGCAAGTAGGAAGT
>JAAUOU010000061.1 GCA_012034765.1 Pleurocapsaceae cyanobacterium CSU_1_1
CTTGGGAGAGATGACTAATTTACGCTCCAAAGTAACGGCGATCGCCGAACAGATTATGCAGTTGAGCGAACAAACAATTCAAATTGGCAACATTTCTGGATTAGTCTCCGATCTTGCTAACCAGACTAACATCTTGGCGTTAAACGCAGCAGTCGAGGCGGTTAGAGCAGGGGAGCATGGGAAAGGTTTTTCCGTCGTAGCAGCAGAAATTCGCAAGCTTGCCGATCAAAGTAAAAACTCTGCCGAAAATATCCGTACTTTAGTAAATGAAATTCAACACAAAATTAATTCGGCGGTAATGGTAACTGATGAAGGCTCAAAAACAGTTGATTCAGGGATTCAAATTGCTAATCGGACTGCGGAGTCTTTTGCGGGGGTAGCAGAAGCCGTCAACAATATGGTGATCAATAATCAGCAGATATCTCTCAATACCAAGCAACAGGTACAGGCAATTCAACAGGTAGTTGAAGCCATGAACAACATTAATTTAGGAGCGAAAGAAACAGCGATCGGCATTAGCCAAACCAAAGAAGGTACAAGTCAGTTAAATGAAGCCACTATAAATTTGCAGAAAATAGTTTAATTGGTTCAGACTAACGCATTTGCCCCTGGAAGGAACTGTCAAATCTTTTAGGGGTTTCCTTGTTTCAATATTTCTGTTGCAGTAATGCTGAGGATTAATCAAAATGCGATCGCTCATGGCTATGGTTCTTGATAACTTGCTACCCTAACCTTTAGTTCTCCTGCTGCGGGATCTTGGTTGAAAATAAATTCTCCCGACTGAGTTTCTTGACGCGATAAAAAATCAATTTCCTGTCGACCGAATTGAGTTGTTTCTGGAGTAGCAAGCTCTGCTGTAATTTCGACTGAGGTAGCAGTTTTTCCGCCTGAGTTGGTTATAGTAAACGGGACATAATATTGCTGATTAACCTCTCTTGTTTTTTCAGTAGATATAGACAAAATTGGTGGGTTTGTATCGCCTGTGATCCAGGTATAGCAAATTAAGGCAACAATAATACTGACTAAAAACAATGAAATACTAAAGCTGACTTTTTCGGCGAGCGATCGCGTGGGAGAATTTTTGGACATAGAATAACTAGAAGATAATTCAATAAAATGTAAAATTCAAACTAAAATTTAAACTGCTAAACGTCCCGCAGCGCCACCAATACAGGCAGGTAAACCTAAGATGATACTATAGCGTAGCCACATGAACCAAGGATCGCCAAAAGTTAGCTTGTGAAAAAACCACATCATTAATATTCCGACTAGTAAAGATACTAAATAAGATATGATCGTTTCGCCTTGAGGACTCTGGAATATGCCAGATTGTTGAAGACGATTTTGGTAATTGGTAATTTTTGAGGCAAAAACAATTCCAGAAGAAATTAGTAATGAAGCCAGCATAATGATCAGTAGCCAACCAGAAGAAGCTGAGGCTGCTAGCATATCCACTTCATCAGTTGGCGCAATACTAAAAGCAACAAAGAGAGCGCCGATTGTAGCAGCAATCAGATCCGCCACAGTATTTTTCCAGACTATAGATTTAGATTTCTGTTGACCAGATTGCGAAGGAGGATTGTTGTTATCAGAATCTGCTTGTGGCTCATCACTTAAAAGCGATCGCGAAAATGCCACCCCAACGGAAAAAGGAATACCCTCAAAAACGATCTTACCTAATGCTTCGCTCAAGGATGTTTGCAAATTAATTTCCTGCAAAATAATCATCACCAAGGCTGCACAGGTCATGCCAATCGCTAAAGTTTCGATTGTTTCAGCGATCGCTTCTTGAATAGTTGCACTTGGTTGGGGTCGAAAACCTTCAATCTGATTGATCAACAGCACAATCACAAAGGTAATAGCTAAGATGCTTAAGAGAATTGCTGGTTCAACATAAGAGCCGATAAACCAGACTTCCATCGTGTAAAGCAAGGGAATGCCAAATAAAAATCCCCCCGAAGCGCCACTAATGATTTCTTGAATTTCTACTTGCCAGCCGTTGCCGTATTTTTTGTTTCGTGTGTTTTGTGCTGGCTGTTGTCGATTACTCAATAAGCCAAGAGCTAAAAGCCAAGAGCTACGAACAGTATTACCATCAGTTTCGTACCTCAAGTCAGCAACGTCGTAAATACCAACCTTGATTAAGTAGCTGCATCTATTGCTTAGGAAATACGTCTTTTTGATGATGTCAAGGATTAGATTACTATTTAATATAGATAAGTAGTTGGTTGAGTTTCCCTAGATATATATTTATGATTAACTCTATTTTGGTGGTTGAGGACAATGATGACCTTCAGGTCTTGTTCAGGCTTGTTTTGGAGTCTGAAGGATACCAAGTTGCAATAGCAAACAATGGTCAGGATGCGATTAAGCTTTTAGAAGAAACCCAACCTCAATTAGTACTTATGGATATTATGATGCCAGGAACTAGCGGTATCGAGGTTTCACGTAGCATTAAACAACAGCAAAATTACGAGACTTTACCAATTCTGCTTGTATCTGCTGTCGATCGCCTTAAAGATCAACAGCTAAACTATAGTCAGGCTAATGGAGTTCTCTACAAACCTTTTAACCTTGACGATCTACTCAACAAAGTCGAGGAGCTAACCAGCGATCGCCAAGCTCAACTAATATCTGCTTAAGTTTTACTTTTTCAGACAGATTTATCATAAGTTTAAAGAGGCGCGATCGCCTAAGCAGAGAAAGCGGTATAGCTAGCATGAAGACTTTTTGGAGATATGAAAGCAGACAATATCCTCCAATTGTTCTAACAGATAAGGCTTAATCAAACAGCCATCAAAGCCAGCACTAGTAATCATTTCTTGCTCTTTTGCTCCTGCCAAAGCAGTGACGGCAATAACAGGAATTTTCCTTGTCAGCCAATCGATCCGCAAGATTTTTAATAGCTCTAAACCATTAATTTGAGGCATTCGAACATCCAGCAAAATTAAGTCTGGTTGCCACTGTTGTGCCAGTGATAAACCCGTTAAAGCGTCTCTAGCAATCAAACAATGGTAGTTGAATAGACTAAGAGCAGTAGAAATATAAATTAAATTATCTTCATCATCCTCGACAACGAGGATTGTTGATTGAAATGAACTGTCCTGGGAAACTGGAGTTAGTGTAGTATACATTGATCATATATATCTTCCTTATGCTACAATAACGCTTCCCAAAAATCAGAAATAGACTGAATTTGAATTTGGGAAGGGGTTTCGTTAATTTATTTAATTATGCTGTCTATGCCAAGATAATTATTTTAGGGATAAACATATCATAATTATTTTACTTCTACTTAATTTTAATCAATCTTATATTTTAGGGGATAAACTTCTAATCGCTGTTATTATATTGCATATTTTGTCATAAAGTTTAACCAAAGCTCTAAGCTAAACGAGTCTTAGTCTTACGAAGCTTACAAGCTTTGGACGCAAAATTCAAAGACAGCCACTCCTCTTCTCAATGAGGGAGTGATAAAGAGTCTTTAATTAAAAGTAGATTTAGAATACTTTTAATTGCTTACAGCTTATGGCTAACTGCTTCGCGGTTTTAATAATTAATTACGCTTAGTTTTGCGTATTTGAGGCATTTCATTAAGTACAACTAAGACACCTGTGAAATTGTGTTCCAAGGTAGTATCAATTGTCAAATCGATAACCTCTACTCCTAGAATACGTTTAATTGTGGTGATTAATTCGCTTTTAACTATGTAATCGATACGATCGCGCAGGTCGCGAACAAAGTTTTGATCTTCAGAATTATTTAATAATATCTCTAGAGACGTAACTGAATTTTCAACGATAATTGCAACTTGATTATCGAAGATATGACAACTGATTTTGCCTACTCGACAGCTTAATCTATCGCGATAGTAAGCCTGAATAGATTGAGATAAATTGCGCTCCATTTCACCACGACTAGGAACATTATTGACCATTTCGCTTTCAATTAATTATTCAAGTTTTGATTAGCTGAAATAAAAAATTAATCAAACAGCGATAAATGGGTGTTTGATTCCCTAGCATTTGAAGAGTTAGGAAAAGTTGTATTGCTTATTTCTGTATAATTCTAGCTGAATAGCAAAGGTTTTAATAATCAGTTTAGATGAGTAATAACCGAATACAACTATTGACTATTTATTATTGATTACTAAACCTAATATTTACTTTTAATGTTTAGCTAAATAACTGTTCACTGTTCACTGTTCACTGTTCACTGTTCATTGCTCATTGTTCACAGGAATAGTAATAGTAAAAGTAGTACCGACTTCTAGTTCACTGGATACAGAGATAGTGCCTTGATGAAATTCAACGTATTCTTTAGCGATCGCCAATCCCAAACCAGATCCTTGCTGACCTTGGGAGTTGCTGGCGCGATAAAAAGAATCAAATAACTGTGGCAGATCTTCAGGAGGAATGCCAATACCGCGATCGCGCACTGTAAAAATTAATTCTGAAGCCTGAAAATGGATTTCAAAGTCGATAGTGCTATCTTGTGGCGAATATTTACACGCATTGGACAGAATATTAGTCAGAATATGATTGAGTAGTTTACTATCTAAACTAAATGTTTCTGTTTCTGCTTGATAAATAAAGTTGATTGTTTGCTTGTGGTTAAACGCTGTTTGAACCTCATTAATCACGCCACGGCAAAATTTCTCTAACTCTAGTGGCGCAGGATTGAATTGCAGCTTGTTCATGTCTTTTTGGCTAATAACCAACACATTATTTAAAAGATTGGTCATTTTGGTGACGTTGCGCCTTAGCTGTTGCAAAACTTCTGCCTTCTTGACAGGGGTTAATTTGTCTCCATAAGCCTCCAAAATTTGTGCCATCCCTGAAATGCTGTTGAGAGGATTGCGAAATTCATGGGATACCGTAGAAACAAAATGGGATTTAATTTTATTTAACTCTTTTTCTTGTGCTAAAGACTGATTCAATTTTTCTTGTGTGGCTTTAAGCTGAAGAGAATAAGAGCGCGATCGCAACAAAACTCTAATTTTAGTTCTAAGCTCAATCTTTTCGATTGGCAGATAAACAATATCATCAATCAATGGTTCTAAATGATCTGTAGACAAACCAACATCATGTAAGGTGGTCATAAACACAAAAGGCAGGAAAAGCGGAATAGCTACCTCTCTTCTTGCCAACATTTTTTCTCGTAGATAATGAATAGCAGTATAGTCAACAAAACAAAGATCAAAATCTTCTGTTAACATTTGCTCCCCAACTACAGCAAAGTTCGCATCCGTTTCAGGAGCAAGAACTGGATAATGTTGCTCCAAAGCTTGAGATAACAATAGTCGATTCTGCTGATGTTCGATTAGTAAGAGAATGCTTTGCTCACTGCTCATTGCTCATTGCTCATTGTTTACAGACTCAGGTACACCACTTAAAATGCTTCGTAATTTAGATAGTGGTTCACCTACCTTGATACCATACTTAGTAATTTTAAACTCTCTGAGGGTGCGCTCGAAATCTGATACTCTTTTTTTCAACACACCGATCGCTTTTCGCAACTCGCCATTTACTTCTAAGTAACGCAAAAAGACTAGATTATCTGCTAAATAAGACAGTCCTACTTCGGTAACGCTAAATTCTACTCCAGCAATCGAATGGGTTTCGTTGACCAAAATGACCGTAACTCCCATGTTTTTAAGATATTGACACAGGGAATGGAGATGGCGAATCAAATCTCCTCCCTCCATCGATAATTTATACCCAGAAGTACTGTCGATCATCACTATTTTGGCTTCATTTTGCTCTACTTCGGTACGAACTAAATGCACAAATTGGTGAGGAGTATACTTTAGCGGTTCGATGTTAACGATCGAGAGGGTCCCGCGCTCAATCATGGCGTGAGCAGGAATATTAATTGATTCACAACGCCTTAAGATCGTATCTGACGCTTCTTCAAAGGCATATAAAATTGAACGCTCTCCTCTTCCCGCAGCCTCTTTCATGAACTGCATCCCAAAGGTAGACTTACCTACTCCTGATGGTCCACTGAGAATAGTTGTCGTTCCTCGTTCAATCCCACCATTGAGCAATTCATCAATTTCTGGAATACCAGAGGAAATAGTTTCTATTCGAGCTTCACGTTGATAAATCTCTGGTATGAGAATTGGGTAAACTAACATACCGCGATCGCTTAAATGTAAATCATGATGACCTTTGGCAAAACCAGAACCGCGAAGTTTGTTGACTTGAATACAGCGTTTGTTGACGGTTGTGTGTAACTCAATTACGCCATCGCTCATAAACTGAAGATCGTCATCAGGATGGCGATCGCTTCCTTCGGAGGTAAATAATAAAGTAATATCGCGATCAATCACAAAGCGCAAAAACGACTGTACCTGCTTACGAAATTCAAAGGTATCTTTTGCCAAATAGCGAAATTGGGTGATGGCATCGAGGAAAATTCGCTGAGGCTTAATTCTTTCAATTGTATCGATCAATTGTTCCGTGACTGGAGATTTTTCTACTTCTGAAGGGGAGAAAATATCATACCTTTGATCTTCGGTAAAAAAATTTGCTGTCGTGCTAAGGTCCAGAAATTCTACCTTATCTAGCTCGATATTGATTAGTTTTGCATTACGGCGCAGCCTTGCTTCTGATTCACTAAAGCTGATCAATAGAGTTGTTTCGCCTAAAGACACACCTGTACTGAGAAAATGAAGTCCCAGGATTGTTTTTCCACTACCTGGTTGACCTTTAATTAAATATGCTTGTTCGGCAATTAATCCCCCAAATAGGATTTCGTCCAAACCAGTAATTCCTGTAGATATTCGTTTTAAGGTCATTCAGATACTTCGGTGGTTAGAGAAAGTGTAAGTCTATCAATAAAACATTTTATTGCACAACCTTAGACTATTACACCAACGTATCTTTAAGAAATACTTCAAAGATAAATTTTGCTCCGCCTTAATATTTCCTTAGCCTATATATATCTTGAATATAATAATCTTAAGTTTAAAGCGATCGCTTAAAGCTCGCTTTTTGCCTGGTTATTTGTTTTGTTAATATAATAATTAACGCAATGTTACCGTTCAACCAACCAGACAGTAATTGCTAACCATGTGCCGAAATTATAGTCATTTCACCTAAAAACCACACGATTATGTAATGGCGAATGCCTCAAGAATTAGCTGTCCTAAAGGGCATATCACATCCTTCGCATCGCCATTCGCCCTTACGATTAATTGAATTGGGCGCAAAATTTTAAAATGCGGAAGCTAATTAGAATGACTATACTATCCTTAATTAACGGCGACAGTGACACTATCTAACCCAAACTACAAAAAGAATTTATTGTACGTTTGCTTGCTCCGATTTTTTGGAGATTATCCAAAGTGCGTGAATAATCCCTGGAACCCATCCCAACAAGGTTAGTAAGATATTAATTAGTAAAGCTTGACTTACTCCCATAGTTAAAAATACACTCAGGGGTGGGAGTAATATTGCAGCAATAACGTTGATAATTCCCATTTTTTCCTGTTTTCTAATGTTTTCTAATACTTTATCTTTGATTATTATAAATTTTAAATCTATTTGTCCTGCATATCTTCTATCTTAAGCAGGATAAACAGCTATTTTATTGAACCGACCAAAATACATCTTTGGTCAGAGGTAAAAAGCAGAAAAAACTCCTAAAAATAAAACTATAGTAATAAGAAAAAGCAGGACATTCTAATAAGTTTTGTCTTGCCTAAAATAACAGGAGTAAAAACAGGAGTAAAATTATGTTAGGTTCATTTTTAACCATTTTAGCTACAGCCTTAAGCCTTTTAGTAGTTGATATAATCTTCCCTGGTGTAAACTTGGCAAATTTTCCTGCTGCATTGGTCGCAGCACTGGTAATTGGCTTGGTTAATTCAGGAGTAAAACCAGTAATATCACTATTATCTCTACCTCTTAATATCTTAAGCTTAGGAGCGTTTTCCTTAGTAGTTAACGGTTTATGTTTTTGGTTAGCTGCTCTTTTCGTGCCAGGTTTTAGAGTTGCTGGTTTAGTATCCTTTATCCTTGCCCCTGTAATTCTCTCTATAGTCAATACATTTATGAGCAAATACTTTGCTGAAAAATTACCAAACATGGCTCAAGAATAATAGTAATAACTAGTTGGATTTTGAGCCAATTGTTATCTATCTTAAGGTTAAAAATTATGAAACCTTAGATAGACAACTTTTTTTTTGAGATTTGAGACAATTAACTAAGACTAGTAAAAAAACTAGACAACAAAAACCAGGTATTAATCTACAAAAAACTAATCTTTAGAATAGGTAGTTTAAACCTGTTTAAACCTATTGACTTACATCTAAATAGCATATTTAAAAAGTAATAATTATGACTATCAAACAATATAAACGCGCTGCTGGATTATTTTACAGTCGTGATGAGGCAGAAAGCGCAGTTCGCGACCTTAAAGCAGCAGGTTACGATATGGATCAAGTATCTGTCGTTGCTAAAGACGCTGATCGGGTGGCAGGACATGAAACTACGCAAAAAATAGGCAACAAAGCAGATGAAGGTGCTGCTACTGGTGCTTTGACAGGTGGTACATTAGGCGGTATCACTGGGTTACTTGTGGGTTTGGGTACATTAGCTATTCCAGGTATTGGGCCTATTTTGTTAGCTGGTGCAGAAGCAACTGCGATCGCCACCACTATAGCTGGAGCGGGTATTGGTGCTGCTGCTGGTGGTTTAATTGGTGCGTTGATCGGGTTGGGTATTCCTGAAGAGAAAGCTCAACTGTATAGCGATCGCGTAGGTCGAGGTAGTTTTCTAGTGATGGTTACAGGAACAGGTGTAGAAACCGACCGTGTAGCGACTATCATGCGCCAACACGGTGTTGAAGAATTTGACATCTATGATATGCCAGGAGCAACACCCACTGCTATCCACCATGTTGACGAAGATATCAGAACTAGAACGGATCTTGGCGATCGCGATAAAATCAGACTGTACGAAGAACGCTTGATGGTTAACAAGCAGCGTGCTAAAGCTGGAGAAGTGTCTATTGGTAAGCATGTTGAAACCAAAACAGCCGAAGTTGCCGTACCTGTTGAAAGAGAACGGATTGTAATCGAACGTACAGACGCGGTAAACGAAACATCTGTTAATCCTGGCAGCGTCGATTTCACCGAATCTCAGCCAGTTCGCATGGATGTTTATGAAGAAACAGCCGATATTCAAAAACAAGCTTTTGTGCGCGAAGAAGTCAACGTCCGTAAAGAGGTTGAACGCGAGACTGTTAAAGCACAAGACACTGTCCGTCGCGAAGAACTAGATATACAGGGAGATGGCAACGTAGTTCAACGATAAACCAGTAGCAAAGCAATAGAGAGACAAGCATGGATTTTGGGATCAAAGGTAAAGTAGCAGTAATCACTGGTGGTGACTCAGGCATGGGTAAAGCCACAGCCAAATTATTAGCTGCTGAAGGAGTCAAAATTGCCTTAATAGACAAAACAAAAGATGATTTAAATACAACTGCTAAAGAAATAGGTGAAATAGGCGAAGTCATTCAGACAACAGCAGATCTAACCAACCTAGAGCAAGTAGAAGCAGCAAAACAGCAAATTCTGGAACAATATGGCACTGTGCATATCTTGGTAAACTGTGCGGGGATCACAGGTTCAACTAAAAAGTTCTTAGAATTAACCGATGAAGACTGGTATGAAACTATTGATGTTAACTTTATGTCTGCGGTGCGGGTTTGTCGAGCTTTTATTCCCTCTATGCAAAAAGAAGGCTGGGGCAGAATTGTCCTCATCGGTTCAGAAGATGCAGTGCAGCCATACCCTGATGAAATGCCTTACTGTGCAGCCAAAGCAGCAATACTTAACCTAACCAAAAATCTCTCTAAAATCTATGCCAAAGATGGCATTTTAGTCAACTCTGTCTCTCCTGCTTATATTGCTACCCCGATGACAGATGCCATGATGAAAAAACGAGCCGAAGAAAAGGGTACTAGTTTTGATGAAGCGATCGCCAGCTTTCTCAAAGAAGAACGCCCCCATTTAGAACTGCATCGTCGGGGTAAAGCGCAGGAAGTCGCTGCGGTAATTGCCTTCCTTTGTTCTCAACATTCCAGCTTTGTCGTCGGCGCAAATTACCGAGTTGATGGCGGTTCAGTCGCCACTGTTGGATAAAGATTAACAGTTTGGAGAAAATATAAAATGAAAAAACTAACAGGATTATTAATTGGTAGTGTTTTGCTTTTGGGTGCAGTTGGTTGCGATGTTGCCCGTACTAGTGGTGATGCCCCGACAGATCCAAACGAGGGTGCGGCAGAGGTAGAAGATGCTGCTAAAGTAACAGAAACTAAAGATGATGGTCAGGGTGAAATACGTCGAAAACAGTTAGAAGCTGATATTCGAGCTAGAGAAGAACGCAATAAAGTTGCTGGTGATCCAGAAGTTAGAGCTGATTCCGATCTTGAAAGTGAAATTAGATCTAAATTAGAAGCAAATATTCCTCGTTCTCAACTAACTGTAGAAGCTACAGATGGTAAGGCAAAAATTCTCGGAACAGTACCTAGTCAGGAAGAGTATGACAAAATTATGCCTCTGGCAAAAGAAATTAAAGGAGTTAATGAGGTAACTATGGAAGTTAAGGTAATACCTGCTACTGAATCATAAGTTTTTACGCAATAACTAAGATTTAATTAAAAGGTTTGGCAATGCCAAGCCTTTAGTTATGTTGATCATTACCAATTCATTATTGATAAATTATGTTTAATAATCCATTCGTTAATACAATTAGCTTAGGCGCGATCGCCTTCGGTTCTATTTTCGACCGCAGTAATATAGTTCGTGCCAACTAAAAATTGTTCATAATTGTTCATTTTCAATAATTTTAAAGATTAATTCGATGAAGCTTTGGCTCTATTATCTCATCACTTTTTTTGTAATTATTCTGACACGATATTTATTAGTAGCTGGAGGCACTTATTGGCTATTTTATGCTTCCGAAAAATCTATTATTAAACAATCTTTAGCTCTTAAACATCCTCAACAGAAATTAATTCAAAAAGATATTGCCCTGTCTATTACAGCTACCGTAGCAACTGCTATTTGTGCAGCATTAGTCATGACTATCTACGACTTTGGAGCGACTCGCTTATATAGTTCAGTTGAAGACTATGGAACGTGGTATTTAATTGTTAGCTTTTTCGGCGTAATTCTACTACAGGATACTAGCTATTACTTTTTTCATCGCGGATTTCATCATCCTTTGGTCTACAACTGGCTGCATCGAGGACATCATCGTTCCAAAAATCCGACCCCCTGGACATCTTTTGCTCTGGATTTTCCTGAAGCATTAATTCAAGGATTATTTTTAGTAGTTATAGTTTTTATAGTTCCCATTCATTTTGCTGTTTTAGCCTTGTGGTTAATAACCATGACAATTTGGTCATTGATGACTCATCTTGGTTTTGAATTGTTTCCAACTTTTCCTTCGCATTGGTTTGGCAAGTGGTTAATAAGTTCAGATCACCACTCTCTACATCACAGGCAATATAGTAAGCATTACGGACTGTATTTTACGTTTTGGGATCGACTACTTGGTACTAATTAGGTATTTGGCATTACTGAAGATTTTATTGGGTTTCACTATTAAGAGCTAATAGCTTTTTGATAAACTCAAGCGCGAACTTGTTTAAGCAGCCCAGAAATAATTGCCACAGCCAACACCAGTAAAAGAAAAGTTACTACCACCAAGGCTGCACCATAGCCAAAATCTAGATAACGCATGACAGTCGAGTAAATATAGATTGACACGGTTTCCGTTGAACCAGCAGGGCCACCACCAGTCATCACCTGCACTAAATCAAAGATGCCAAAAGACTGGGCAAAGCGAAAGAGTAAGGCAATCAGAATCTGAGGCATTAATAACGGTAGCGTAATCTGGGTAAAACTCTGCCACGGACTAGCACCATCCAGACGATGCGCTTCGTAAAGATCTTCTGAGATCGACTGCAAGCCTGCTAATAATATAATGCTGATAAAAGGCGTGGTTTTCCAAACATCGGCAACAATCAAAGCAACCATTGCCAAAGTTGGTGTACCTAGCCAGTTGATGCCTTGGTCGATCAATCCTAATCTAAGTAAAAGATCGTTGACTACCCCATACTGATCGTTAAAGATCCAAGCCCATGCTAGCCCCATCACCGCTGTTGGTAAAGCCCAAGGAATGATCGCCGCTGTTCTTACCGCACCCCGTCCCCAAAAGGATATATTTAAAACTAACGCCACCCCCAAACCCAACAACAATTCTAACAATACGCTGATCACCGTAAATGTTGCAGTATTTGAAAGACTTTGCCAAAATCTGCCGTCTCCTAGCATCCTTTGATAGTTGCTCAAGCCTGTAAAAACTGGCTGTAACTGCGTCCCTAAATTCTCCGTAAACCAACTGAGCCAAAATGCCCTGACAATAGGATAAATAAATACTAAACCTAAGACTAATAGAGCAGGGATTAACATTACCCAGCCAGTCAATTTTTCTTGTCGATTAAGTGTCATTTTTCACCTCTTAACTCTTAACTCTTAACTCTTACTTCTTATCCCTCTTTTGTTACTTTGCGAGAAAGCTTCTTTAAGATGTTCTAATCTGCTTAGTTCTTTAACAGCAGTGAGTATATGAGTTGAATTAATATTGAATTGTTTTGTAATTAGCGATCGCTTGATTAGTATGGGTTTAAATTGGTCAACAGTCTTTGTCTCTCGGCTCTACCGCTTTTCGACGAAGCCCCAATCTGGTAAATGTGTTGTAAATTAGGATGTTGAGGAAATCGTTTGGCGTTTAAACATTTCCTTCAGTACCAAAGCAGGATCTACGTAACCGCCATTGTATCTAAGTACCCAGTGCAAATGTGGTCCTGTAGTGCGTCCACTCATTCCAATACGGCCAATTCTAGCACCTGCGGGAATTGTTTGACCCAAAGTGAGTTGAAGTCCTCCTTCGCGATCGATCAGAGATTTACCATTACTAGCTCCATCTACATAACCTTCCATATGACAATAAGCATGTTGCCATGCGCCAGACTGAATTGTAATTGATGTGCCACAGGCAGTATTGTCTGACAAGCTGGTAACTTTTCCACTCCACCAGCTACGAATATAGCTACCACGAGGCGCTGCTAAATCTAATCCATTGTGAAATTGGCGCTCGCCAGTTACAGGGGAAATACGATAGCCAAACGGTGAAGTATAAGACTGAAAATTTTCGACAGGAAAAGAACCCTTTGCCCAAATTGCAGCAACATTTTGAGAGATTAATAAATCATTAGATAGATCTGATGCTTGTAATGGAATGTTTCCCCAGCCATTAGTTTGCATGATCAACAGACAAGTTGCTACAGTTATAGCTAGCCAGTGACTGAATCGAAGTCTAAATCTATAGGTCATGTTATGATGGCTCAACTTAATATAATAATTTATGCTCAACAGGAATTATTAATCCTGTCAAGGGAGTTTCAATATAAAATGATGTTTCTCAGTTTACAGTTAAGCAAAGAATAAATAATTTTTGAGTAATAACCAGAGACTAAATTAATAGAATTGAGAATATTTTATTGAATATTAAATATCTCTATCAAAATATACCGTTGAATTTTACAACTAGCAAGATCGAGATTTAGTATTCGTAGTAAGAAAATATCATAGCTTTTAATGGTGTACTGTTTATTGAAATGTAAGAATTCAGCTTGCCTAAGCTATATTTAAAATAAGTGTTTAAAAATACTATGCAGATCAACATTCTTCCTTTTTCTTTTGAAATAAATTCAGTAAGCCTTGCCAGTAGCTGTATTTGGTCTCTTGCTCTTTATCTAGGTCTTGATTCAAGCAAAACTTGGATTGCTCATCAATTAGAGCGATGGCTTAATTTTGCAGATGGATGGTTGTATACTTCTACTAAAGAATTTGAAGAAACTCGTTTGGCTAGGGAATCACAAAATGCTTTTTATGCGTCTGTGTTTAGCATTGTTCCTTTTTTAATTGCGGGAGTAATAGCTAATTGGGTTATTGATCTTAGCTTTGGCGGAAGTAGCTGGGCGATCGCTTTAGGAATTATGACCTGTATTATATGCGGTTTATTCGCCCTAGCTAATCAAGACTACGACAAGAATAGAGAAGAGGACTAATATCATAAAATTATCATTTCATATAATTAGTTTGCTCAATCCTCTATTTCTAATATTTTTAATTTACTCTGTTAATTTATTCGTAGAGCCAAGATTTTCTGACAGGCTCCCAATCTACTAATTCTGATTCATCAAACCAAAGTGCAACTTCTGCGGTAGCTGTTTCAGGAGCATCAGAGCCATGAATCAAGTTACGTCCAATACTTACGCCAAGATCGCCCCGAATTGAACCAGGTGCAGCGGAAACAGGGTTAGTTGCGCCAATAATGTTTCTTGCAGCAGCAATCACGTCTTCTCCTTCCCAAACCATGGCAATTACTGGAGCGGAGACAATAAAGTCAACTAAGCCTTTAAAAAAAGGTCTTTCTTTGTGAACATCATAGTGTTTTCCGCTAGTTCACGAGAAACCTGCATCATCTTCATTCCGACTAGAGTAAAACCCTTACACTCAAAACGATGAATGATGTCTCCTGTAAGATGACGCTGTACACCATCAGGCTTGATCATAATAAAAGTACGTTCCATAATTTCCTCAATACTTCGTTTACAAAATGTCACAAATTTTAGAGTAACCTAGATTGCTGTTGTTTTTAATTTTTTGTTTGGGTATTGAAAAACTAAAGGAAATTTACGGAAAACACAATCCTAAATTTAAACCAGAATAAATGAAAGATCTTAAACCGCACCAAAGAGTAAATGATATTCTTTTAGCTCCTTTAGAAAAACCAGCTTTACAATGGCTTGTAGCTCATATGCCTGACTGGATTAACCCAGATATCTTGACAGTCATTGGTATTTTAGGAGCAGTATTAACCTTTGGTGGTTACTGTCTTTCCAACCAAAATTCAACATTTCTTTGGGTTGCTAGTCTAGGATTTGTGATCAACTGGCTTGGTGATAGCCTCGACGGTAATTTAGCTCGTTATCGCCAAATTGAACGACCAAAATATGGTTTTTTTGTCGATCATACGGTGGACTCGTTTAATGAAGTGTTAATCGTTCTTGGTCTTGGTCTTTCCCCTTATGTTAGTTTCAATATCGCCTGTCTAGGATTAATTGGTTATTTGCTGATGTCGATCTTGGTCTATATTCGTACCTATGTAAGTGGAGTTTTTCAGCTTTCCTATGGCAAACTAGGCCCGACTGAAGTGAGAGTGATTTTGATCTTGCTCAACACAATCATGTATTTCTGGGGAATCCCAGATATTAAACTTCCTCTGGGATTAAACACCATCTATGACATTCCGATCGCAATTCTGGCAATTATCTTGGGCATCCTCTACACTTTCGGCTCAATCAAAGAAGCGATCGCTTTAACTAAATTGGGAGAGTAGGATAAAGTCAGAAGTCAGGGTAGGGGCGTTTCGCGAAACGCCCGTACAGAAGTCAGAACTTATCATTGTTAACTGTTTTTTACTTGTCTTCTAATGCCTCAAATCAAGCTTGACGCGCTAATACTAATAATTAGCTTTTTAGTAAATTAATAAACTGTATTGATAGGGTTTTTTAAACTCTTGCAGATTTAGAAATTTCGATTCCTGGCATAGCAATAAAACCTGGTAAGCTTTGAACTCGATCAATCCAGCTAAGCACTTTGGTATATGGTTTGAGAGAGATTTTTCCGTCTTCTGCTAAGGCTACATAAGGAAACACTGCTATATCGGCAATTGTCGGACAATCGCATTCTAACCATTGTCGATTATCGCTAAGGTGTCGCTCTAGCTGAGTGAGAATAAATTCCGCTCTTTGCGTGGCTCGCTCGATATTGACATAATTAGCATTGAATAAATAATACAGACGAGCAAATCCTACTCCTTCTCGCACCTCTCCAGCAGTGATTGATAACCATCGCACTACTCGACTAAGAAATTCAGGCTCACTCGGCAACCATTGATCGCCACCGTAGCGACGGGCGAGATAGACTAAAATTGCTTGGGAATCGGCAAGAGTAATATCATTGTCAACTAAGACGGGAACTTGACCGAAGGGATTGAGTTCTAAAAATTCAGCAGTTTGATGTTCTCCTTTAAGCAAATCGACTTCTATCCATTCGTAATCGATTTCTAACAGTGACAACATTAGTTTGACTTTGTAAGAGTTTCCAGATAATTCATGACCGTAAAGTTTAATCATCGATTTAAGTCTCTATTTGGGGAGTTGTTTATCAACTTTGTACCGATCGTTCGGTACAAATTACGTATTTACTGTACCGTTCGTTCGGTATAATTGTCAACAGATAATCTAAAATTTTCTTGAATGAACAAAGAGAAATTAATTTTGCAATTGCTAGAGCTATTTCGACGATATGGATACGAAGGTGCAACACTGTCGAAAATTTCGCAATTTACGGGTTTAGGCAAAGCCAGCCTCTACCATCACTTTCCAGGTGGGAAAGAAGACATGGTAAATGCCGTATTGGAGTATTCAGAAAATTGGCTAGAAGAAAAAATCCTCAAACCAATGCGCGCTCAAAATAATCCCAGCGATCGCCTTAAGGAAATGTGCGCTCGAGTTAACGAGTTATATCAAGGAGGAGAACAATGCTGTCTTTTGGGTGTATTGCTGTTGGGAGAGGCAAGAGACTTATTTCACGAGAAAATTAAAAATAGCTTGAAATTATGGATTGAAGCGATCGCCGAAGTTTTAGTCGAAGCAGGAATTGAGGAACAGATTGCCAGAGAGCAAGCAGAAGATGCGATCGCCAGTATTCAAGGCGCTTTAATTTTGGCACGTGGTTTAGACGATCTCGAACCATTTCAGCGCACTCTCAGACAAATAAAGGAGCTTTGCTATAAGCTATAAGCTAATCAAAAGAGGTTTAAAACCCCTCCTAAATATTAATTGATATTTGCTTCTTGATAACGTTCTACAGCTAAGTTAATCAAGCGATCGACTAGTTGAGGAAAAGAAATGCCTGTAGCTCCCCAAAGTCGCGGATACATACTGGTAGAAGTAAAGCCTGGTATGGTGTTTATTTCGTTGATCAAGACTTCTCCTGTCGCTTCGACATAAAAGAAATCCACTCTAGCTAATCCTGCTGCATCTACGGCTAAAAAGGCTTTGATTGCCATTTCTTGAATTTGCTCGATCACAGCAGCAGGTAAATCGGCAGGGATATGTAACTGAGCTAATCCTTCTGTATATTTAGTTTCGTAATCGTAAAAATCGCTATCAAAGGTAATTTCTCCCACTACTGAAGCTTTGGGGTTATCGTTTCCTAGTACAGCACATTCAACTTCTCTAGCGGTAACTCCTGCTTCTACAACCAGGCGACGATCATAACTGGCAGCATTATCTAAAGCTGCTTCCAATTCAGCCCGCGATCGCACTTTAGCAATTCCTACCGATGAACCAAGATTAGCAGGTTTAACAAAACAGGGATAATCCAACTGCGCTTCAATATCATCACAGAGTTTGGGAAAGACACAGGGGCTAGAATACACTTGCGATCTATTAACTGCCACATATTTTACTTGGGGTAATCCTGCTTGAGTAAATGCCATTTTCATGGCAATCTTATCCATTCCCAAAGCCGATCCTAGTACTCCAGAACCAACAAAAGGAACTTTCATTAAGCTTAGTAAACCTTGCACCGTGCCATCCTCTCCATTTGGGCCATGCAAAATTGGAAACCAAACATCAATCTCTGAATAGCTGCTTTGCCCAACGGGAGAAAGAGAAGAAAAGCCCGCTGTTGCCAGTTGACTAGTGTTTTTATCTGTAGCAATACCTTCCTCAAGTAACAAAGGTTTTCCTGAAGTTAATACCTGCTGGGCAAGGTTACTAGGTTGCCATGTACCAGTTTTATCAATATATACAGGCAGAATATCGTATTTATGTTTATTATCCCCTTGTTCTAATGCAGAGGCGATCGCTCTGGCTGAAGTAATGGAAACCTCATGTTCCCCCGAACAACCACCGAATAGTAAACCGACTTTTTGCTTCACCATGTTTATATCCCCAAAATCTCACCAGTAATGCTACATCATCTTTTAAAATTTTGGTTAAGTCGTCTTTGATAGCTAAAAACTGTATAGTGCTTTGTCTCTTAATAAATTCGGTTAGTGATTTACTCAATATGTTTCGGGTAATCAGGATCACAGCCTGTTGATTTCAAGCAAATTATTATTTGAATATAAATACGGATATAAATACCGCCAGCCAAATAATTCATATAATCGCTGGCAGATAAAATCACTTTAAACACTTTTAAGCATAATTATTATGAGGGATGTTGTTCGCAGCATCCTTTTTCTTCTGTTTTACAATAATTTTCAATTGTATAGACTACGTTGTTGATTAGCTGATTTTTAGCGAAGTAAATCAAATTAATCATTTTTAGGATGGATAGAGCGATCGCAAAACCCATCAATTATAGTCATTTCAAATAGAAACCAGACAAATAGTACAAGTTGGCAAATTTGCCTTACAGCTTCTGACTTCTGTAGGGGCGAACATCCGTTCGCCCCTACTCTTCCCAAATTATAAGATTGCTTGCATCAGCCAGTAGTCTTGGAAGTAGTCTCCTGCTATTTTAATTGCAGGCTGCAATTCTGTTTCCAGATTAATGTCTAGATCTTGATTATAAATATCGCTGACAAACTTGTAGAGCAGTTCAAAAGTAATTCTCTCACTACGAGTAAAACTCCTAAACTCGCCGTTTTTCGTTTGGTTAAGCTTGTCGATTTCTTTCCCGCCAACAGTTTTCGGTGAGATTGCATCGCTTCTAGAATCACGCCAGAGGATAAATCTGATTTGTGATTGAGTTGCCACTGCGGTGTTAAAATTTTGCAGTCGAGAGGTAAATTGGTTTCCTTTACAGCTACTGATGAAACCGATACAGAGGTTTTTATTGGTGATTAGGCGGTGGGGTGGAAAAACCCTTTTACTTGGCAAAATATCGGTTTCTAGCTCCGTTATTTGCTTAAAAGCCTCGATAATATCTTGTAATTTGCCGATATCTTTTTCATCTAGCAGAATTTCTGCTTCATGGTAGTCTTGCTCTAATATTTCTTGTTGAGTTAATAAATAATCCCGCACTTTGGCTGCTAAGGTTTTTTCGAGATTAGGCGAAGGAACGATTAAATCTGGCTGAGTGGAGGAAACAAGATTGGTTGTTGAAGTTGCTGGTGAAATTGAAACGAAGCCGTTAAATGCTTGAGCAATATTATTTAGTAGCTGTTCTAATTTGTACTGCTGTGATTCTAGCCGCTCTAATCGGGACACAAGTTGCGAGTCTAATGGCACTCTGGCATCTTTCTCTTCAGAGATCTTAGTTTGTCGATCTGGTAAGGGAATATTTTTATACTTGTAGCGGAAATATTCGGCTGCATAATTTAAAACTGCACGAATAGAACTCTTATCTTGAGTAATTTTAGCTATTTCTTGAGGCGTAAATAAATTGGTTAAATCTGCACCTACTGCTTGAGCCTTTAGCTGTAAGATTGCTTGAGTTTGTTCTTCAGTTGGTGGTTCGAGAAATACTTGATATTGAGAAATGCGATCGATAATTGATCCATCAAAAGTTTGCTGTAGCTGCTGCCATCGATTCGGGAATAAATTAAAAATAATTAAGCTATGGGGAACTCTGGTAAAGATTTCTTTCACTGCTTCGCCAAAGTTGAGTAAAATAGAGCGATTATGCTCTAATCCCAGCATTTCTAGCTGATCAAAAACTATAATCAGGGGTTCGTGGAGTAGTGATAGTTTACCGAAAACGGCGATCGCATCTAGGGAAAAGTCTTCTTTACTGATCTCGTCATGCCAACTGCTCAAGCCAATCTTATCTAGTTCTGCGGGCTCTAATTCATCCGCTGCCAGCCATTTTTTAATAAGCTGTTTATAGCCAGGATCGCTGTAGCGACAAAATTTGACGATTCCTTTAATAATTTCTGGAGCATATCCCACTGCGCCATACTGTTTAAACCACCAGTCGCTTGTAAATTTTTCTACATAGTCCCAGTTGTTTCTTCTGTCTTGAGTTCTTTCTCCCCCTAATATTTTATATAGCTTAAGGGGATCGTCCTGGATTTTATTTAAAATACCCTGGATTTTCTGGGTGTCGGTATTAGTTGATTTAATAATGCCAACGAAAGTATTAGCTAAAAAGTATTCTAGTTGATTGAATTGTGTTCCAGGAATTGACCTGTTTAAAGATTCTAAGATACTACTGTAGGTATGATATTTAATCGTGTTAGCGTCATTAGGACAGGGAATAAACAACAGGCGGTTGAGCTTTAGCCTCTGTTGTGCCAAACGCATAATTAAATGAGTTTTTCCCGTACCAGGTGAACCAATGATTACCGCACCTTTACTTTGATGATTTTGGTCGTATTTAATATCGTCAATCACCGATTCTAGGGTATTGTACTGAGGATGATAGATATTACTGTTGTCGGGATGATTCTGAAAAGGGTTATCAACACGACTACTACCAAAGGGATTAATTTGAGGCAAAGGCAAAGTTGAATTCATACGCTTGATAGTTAGATAGAGTTGATAGGTAAACTGAGCATCATAACGAGCTACATGAGCCTGTTCACGATTAAAATACTGGCGATTTACTTTGAGATTTAGTTTTTTAGCCAAATACTCTAAAGAATAACTAGAAGCAGATAAAGCTCTTTGAGCCTGTCTATAGGTGCAGTATATTTGCTGATAATCAGGGAAAGGGAAAGCAAGTTGGGAAAAACTTTTCGCCAAAACTGCTAAATCATGCTCAGCATTGTGAAATACTAAGATTTTTCCCTCGGCGATCGCCTTAAAGTCAGATAGAATTGTTTTTAGTGGTTTACCAGAGCTTTTTTGATGAGTATATTTAAAGTAATCTTGATTGAAAGCTTCATAAATCAATTTTCCCTGGCTGTTAATAATCGCAATTTCCGTTAATTCTCTTCGCCCTTCCGTATCAATAACAATAAAATCCAAAGCTCAAATAAGATCGAGTAATCTCTAATCTTTAGATTAACAAATTTTCCTTGCTGCTTAATTTTGTCCTAACCATTAATATTATTACTTAATAAAATCCATTCTTCTAAGCTCAAATCTTCAGCACGACATTGAGGATTGAAATTAAGTTGCGCTAGAATTGGAGTTAGCTCGGCAGTTTTAATTAGACTTTGCAAATTATTGTGTAACATCTTACGGCGGCTGGCAAAACCTAGTTTAATTAATGTCTCCAATTGCCGTGGATTATGAGCAGGATATTGGAGAGTTCTCGGAGTCAATTTAATAACCACTGAATCTACTTTGGGTCGAGGATAAAAAGATTTGGCAGGAACATCACAAATGAGTTCGCAACTAGCTAAATACTGTACTCGAATTGATAATGCGCCGTATGCTTTGCTACCAGGAATAGCCACTAGGCGATCGCCCACTTCTTTTTGAACTAATAGCACAATGGATTCATACTGCTGGGGTGCAGGAGTCGCAATTTTGCCGAGTAGCTTGGCAATAATCGGTCCTGTAATGTTGTAGGGAATATTAGCAACTACTTTATGGGGATTTTGAAACTTAGGGAAATCTTGCAGAAAAGATGCTAGATCTGATTTTAAAAAATCATCTTGAATCAAGAGAAAATTATCTTGCTCACCATATTTATATACCAGTTTTTTACATAAATCACGGTCTATTTCTACTGACACCAAAGCAGAAACTATCGGGAGTAGTCGGCTGGTTAAATTACCTGTTCCTGGCCCAATTTCGAGAACGCGATCGCTTTTAGTTAATTCCGCAGCCAAAATAATTTGCTCTAAGATTTCTTCATCCCTCAACCAGTGCTGACCAAATTGTTTACGAGGTCGAATAGAGCGTTTTGTCGTACTTTTACTGGAAGTCATTTTAGAATTAGGATTGATTGGTTGAAATTTGGTTAAATTAGCTAAAAACAACAGTTTTATTGTCGTAAACGAGGATACGATTTTGCAGATGAAGTCTCACAGCGCGAGATAGCACTAGTCGTTCCAAATCTTTACCCTTGCGTACTAAATCTTGAACAGTATCCTGATGGTTTACTCGCACCACTTCTTGTTCAATAATTGGTCCTTCATCAAGATCTGGCGTAACATAATGAGCCGTTGCTCCAATAATCTTAACTCCTCGGGCGTGAGCGCGATGATAAGGTTTTGCGCCAGGAAAAGCAGGTAAAAATGAATGATGAATATTAATAATCTGGGGAAAATTATTAATTAAATCTGGAGTAAGAATCTGCATATACTTAGCTAAAACCACCAGATCTATTTGATACTGCGCCAAAAGTTCTAGTTGTTTAGCTTCTTGCTCTGCTTTATTTTCTTTAGTTATCGGCAGATAATAAAAATCGAGCTGGAATTGTTTAGCGATCGCTTCTAAATTAGAATGATTACTGATAATTAGAGCAATATGACCAGGTAACTCATGAGCTTGATATCGCCAAAGCAAATCCCAAAGACAATGATCTTGTTTTGTTACCCAAATAGCAATCTTTGGTTTAGTATCAGAAAAGTGTAGTTGCCAACTAGCCTGAAGAGGTTTGGCGATCGCCGAAAAAGCTGTGGCGATCGCTTCACGGGGTAAATTAAAGCCCAGGAGTTGCCATTCAATGCGAATCAAGAATAAACTTGTAGCGTAATCGGTATGCTGGTCGGCATGAATTATATTGCCCCCATTAGCATAAATGAAGTTAGCAATTTTAGCGACTAATCCTGGGCGATCAGGACAAGAAATCAATAGGGTTGCAGTAGATTCTCTCATATAGGCTAATAGGCTAAATAAATGGCATTTAGTATAAAGCTCTTAAAATGATGCCGCTCAAAGTGCGAAGAAACAAAATATAACAGATTGTTCTAGGTAACTCTATTTTGAATCGCTAAATTTATATTTGATATATTTGACATTTAAATTTTGGGCAAACTAGATCCTGTGTAGCTAACTATATAATTCAGATTAAAATAATTAACTAAACTTATGTTTAACTCAACAATTTTTCTATAACCTCTAGTTTAAAACTCACCAAACTATAATTTTAAATTCTCAAGTAGACTTCTAACTACTTGTACAAACAAGATCGAGTTCTCTTGCCAGCCAAGGTTAAGCAATTCAGCAATATTTCAGTTAAAACTTCTAACTAAGTATGAACAGTCAAGATAAGCCTATCGATGCGAATGACAATTTCGATGAATCATTGTCAACTTCTGGTGCTAGCCAGCAGTCAGAAGAAAATTCAATAGATTTATGGAAAACAATTCATGATGAAGATGCTGAGATTGTCACCGAATTTATCTCTGCTGAAACCGCAGCTAAAAACGATGAGGAAGCTCTAAACAACCTGGATTCGGAGCGTAACGATAGTCAGCCCAAACGCAAGAATAGCGTTCCCTTAGATCTAGATCTAGATAATTGGGATTTTCGTAATTTAGCCGAGTCTTTAGAACCAGAAGTTGAAGCTAAATCAGAAATGACGATGGAGAATATAGATCAATCCTCTATTGCCGATAACGATGACGAATTGAAACTTGATAATCTTGAGCATGTTTTAAATAATTCAGCATTAGAGCGATCATCACAACCTATAGTCGAAATGGACTTAGCTGATTTGGGTGAACCAGATTTGCTGAATCTTGATGTAGAACCAGATTTGGCAATTGATAGCTTGCAAGATGTACAAGAAGATCCTGACTCACTAGATGCTTTAACCGATGGCGGGTTAGATAGCTTAGGGAACGATTTAGATGATTTGGATTTGTTATCCTCAGCAGACAACGAATCTCTAGATGATTTAGATGATTTAGTGGTAGAACCTGTAGCTAATCTAGACTCCCTCGCCAGTTCCATAGATTCGCCAGATTCACTCGATCTAGATTCATTGTTAGATAATGATGCCCAGATTGAACCGATAGCCATCACTCCCCCGCGTACTCCAAAAGCTCAACCCTCTGTAGCCAACATTGTCGCCAACATTGATCCGCCCGATGCCTCTGCCTCGCCAGCTTTTGACCAGACCATAAGGGTTTCAGTACGTAAACTAGATGATCTCAATAATCTGATTGGAGAACTTGTAGTTAAGCGTAATCGGCTAGAGGATGACCAGGAAAGATTGCGTCGCTTCCTCGATAACCTCTTAGGTCATGTCCACTCTTTAGGAGAATCTGGAGCTAAAATGCATGACCTATATGAGCGATCGCTTTTAGAGGGTGCTTTAATGGCTAGCCGCCAGTCTCGCGCTAACTCTCCCCTTCCTGCGGGGGTATCAAGTCGGGTGGAGGAAAAACCCCAAGAACAAGGACTAGACGCTTTGGAGCTAGATCGCTTTAATGGTTTTCACCTACTCTCCCAAGATATTATTGAATTGATTGTCCGAGTCCGAGAAGCAGCATCGGATATTCAGTTTGTAGTTGATGAAACTGATAAAGTCGCTCAAACGTTCCGTCAGGTAACTAGTCAGCTCCAAGATGGCATGAACTCCTCAAGGATGGTCGCTTTTGGGCAGACCGCAGACCGCTTGCCTCGGGCGATTCGGGATATTTCACGCAAACAGAAAAAGCAAACTAACCTTCATGTTGAAGGGAAAGATGTGCTGATCGACAAAATGATTGTTGAGCATATTTATAATCCCATGACCCATTTGGTTAATAATGCCATTTCTCATGGCATTGAGCAGCCAGAAGCCCGACTCAAACAAGGGAAGACTGAAGCTGGGAATGTTTATATTCGAGCTTTCATTCAAGGTAATCAGACCGTCATTACCGTTAGAGATGATGGAGCAGGAATTAACCCAGAAATAGTTAAAAAGAAAGCAATTGAGAAAAATTTAATTAGCTGGGCATCGGCACAACATTTATCCGAACAACAGGTATATGAACTGCTGTTCCATCCAGGATTTAGCACCAAGGATGAAGCAGATGACTTTGCTGGTCGTGGTGTGGGGATGGATGTGGTCAATACTGACCTGAAAAAAATTCGCGGTTCGATCAGTACAGAATCGCAGGTGGGTGAAGGCACTACCTTTACCATTCGGCTACCTCTAGTCCTCAGTATTTGTAAAGCCTTAATCTGTGTTGATAACAATAGTCAGATTGCTTTCCCCATTGATGGAGTGGAAGACACCAAGGAATATTTGCCTAGTGATATTCAGACCAACGCCAATGGGGTTCGCTGTATTTCTTGGCAAGATACTCTTTTGCCCCTACGACCGCTCAATAGTATGCTGAACTACAATCGTCTAATTCGTCGTGCAGGTACTTATAATGTCAATCAAAATAACGATGATACAGTTTCTGTAGTTATTTTACGTAGTTTAGACAATCTCCTGGCGATCGAAGTAGATGAAGTTAGAGCCGAGCAAGAAATTGTGATTAAGCAAATTGATGGGCCAATTGCCAAACCAGCAGGTATTGCAGGGGCGACGGTTTTGGGTGATGGTTCAATTATGCCCATTGGGGATGTTTTGGAGCTAATTGAAATTGCTCAAGGCAAGAGAACGATTGAAATTGGCTTTAATATTCTGGCTGGTGCTGGAGATGTTAAACAGGCTCAGGTAGAGAGCATTCAGCAAGAACCGATGGTGCTGGTGGTAGATGACTCCATTACTGTTCGCGAGCTGCTGTCAATGAGTTTTAATAAACTTGGTTATCGGGTAGAGCAAGCTAGGGATGGTCAAGAAGCTTGGGATAAACTCCGTGGTGGTTTAGAGTGCGACATGATCTTTAGTGATATTGAAATGCCGCGGATGAACGGCTTGGAATTGCTGTCTAATCTCCATCAAGATAGCAAGCTAAAGTCTATTCCTGTAGCAATGTTGACCTCTCGTGGTGCAGATAAACACCGTCAAATAGCCAATGATTTGGGAGCTAAGGCTTATCTGACTAAACCCTATACTGAGAAAGACTTGATGGATGTAGCAAAACATCTCATTGAGATTAATCAAGCCAATAAAGAAACTGAATCTACTAACGACAAAGCTAACCGAATTAATCAATCCGACAGTGTTTTTAAAGATGCTCCTTTAGTACTAATTATTGATGATTCAGTGACTGTTAGGGAACTGCTCTCGATGACCTTTAGAAACGCTGGTTATCGAGTGGAACAAGCTAGAGATGGTCAGGAAGCCTGGGATAAACTCCGTAATGGTCTAGAGTGTGATATCGCTTTTTGTGACATTGAAATGCCGCGGATGAACGGCTTGGAACTACTCTTGCAGCTTCAAAAGGATGAGAAATTAGCTTCTTTACCGATCGCTATGTTGACTTCTCGTGGAGCGCAAAAAATGCGGAAAATAGCCGCTGCTCGTGGAGCTAACGGCTACTTTGTCAAACCTTATGTCGAAGAAGATTTGCTAAAGGCTGCCAAGCGCATGATTGAGGGAGAAACTTTAATTGAGATTTTTGACGAAGATTAGGAAGTAAGGCATTTTTAGCTTTTAGCTTTTAGCTTTTAGCTCTAAGAGGAATAATGTTTAAAATAACAATCTATTTAAGTATCTTTTTATTTGGTAGTTTTGGTAGTTGGCAATCGGCGATTGGACGACCTCCACGCTCTGCGATCGCTGCTGAAAAAAAAGCTCAGGATATTGAATTAGAAATTGGCATTATTCAACGTTTGGGTGCTGCACCAATGATTGATGGCGATCCTGAAATAAAAAAAGTTACCATCCAAAGTATTGCGGGAGACACTTTGCAGGTGAGTTTTCCTGGTCAAGCTAAAGCTGTACCTATAAAAACTGAAAAGGTAGTATTAACAGTAGATTTGGCTCGTCTGTCTCAGCCAAAGCTAGCCGAAAAATTGATTTTAAGCGATCGCTCAACTTTTGAAACTGCCGAAGATAGCGCTAAATCTTGGCAGAGGCTGGGAATAGAGGTCGAGGTGGCGCAACCTGGACGCTGGCAAGTCTGGGCAAAACGAGATGTTTATCAAACTCCTTTAGTTCGCCGTTGGCTACTACACAGTTTAAAAGCCAATGGTTATGAAGATCCTTATTTGGATACGCAAATTCTGGCTCAAGAACCTGATATTGTTCTAGAAATTGAGGGACAGAAATATAATCAGGATGAGGTGGAAATTAGCAGCGACAAAAGCCTAGTTCAGGTTAACACCACTGAAAAGCCCCAAGAAGCAAAACTGTACGGAGGCAGTTTGCGCCTTCAGCCCAATGCTCACGGCGAATTTACCCTAGTTAACCAAGTTCCTCTAGAAACTTACCTACGGGGAGTTGTTCCCCACGAAATTGGCGCTAATGCTCCTGCTCAAGCGGTAGCAGCTCAAAGTATTATTGCTCGTACTTATGCTCTGCGCAACCTGAGACGTTTTCAGGTAGATGACTATCAATTGTGCGCTACAGTTCATTGCCAAGTATATTACGGTTTAAAAGATACCAATAAAATTAGCGATCGCGCGATCGCTAAAACGGCAGGATTAGTTCTTACCTACGATAATGAATTAATTGATGCGCTGTATTCTTCGACCACTGGTGGTATTACCGCCAGCTTTGAAGATACTTGGAACGGCTCTAAACGTCCGTATCTTCAGCCTATAATTGATGCTCCTAAGCCAGTTTGGGATCTGCTGAAATATCCTCTAGACAATGAGCAAGCTTTTCGCCATTTTATTGGGTTAACCAAGGGATTTAATGAAACAGGGAGAGAAGGGGTATTCCGCTGGCATAAAAACCGTACTATTGCCGACTTAAGCCAAGATTTACGTCAATATCTCCTTAAAACTCATCATCCACTGGCAAATTTTCAGACGATTGAGTCGATGCAAGTACAAGAGCGATCGCGCTCTGGCAGAATTTTAGCGCTAAATATTCAAACCGATCTTGGTAAACTACAGCTACACAAAAACGAAATTCGTAGCGCCCTAGAACCACCCCGCAGTACTTTCTTCTACTTAGAACCAATCTACAATAAGGGTAAACAACTTAAAGGCTACAGCTTTATCGGTGGTGGATTTGGTCATGGTGTAGGTTTAAGCCAATATGGTTCTTATAACCTAGCCAAACTAGGTTGGTCAGCAGAACAAATCTTGGCTTTTTACTATCCTCAAACTACCCTTAAACCTTTAGACGACACGATTGTCTTTTGGCAAGACGATCAAGAAAACTCATCTACATCTATTAGTAAGAATTTGCTGCCCGAATAGCAGAATCGAATTTGGTAGCATTGAGATTAGTCGGCTATATAAATGCCAAAAATCAGACAAGATGAGCAAGCCTTTAGCACTGCCAATTCAAATACCTTTTAAAAGGCTAAAAGACTTTTGTGAGAGTCATAATATCGAGAAATTATCGCTGTTTGGCTCGGTACTAACAGATGATTTTACATCACAAAGCGATGTGGATCTATTAGTAGAGTTTGCTAAGGGAAAAACTCCAGGCTTAGATATTATCGATTTACAGGATGAATTATCACAAATGCTTGAACGAGAAGTAGATTTAAGAACGCCAGCCGAATTAAGTCGTTTTTTTCGAGAACGAGTGTTAGTTGAAGCAGTAGTAATCTATGCCAAAGATTGATGATTTAACTCGGCTGAAACACATCAAACAAGCCATAGTTGAGATTCGGAGCTTTATCGCAGGTCGTAGTCGGACTGATCTAGAAACAGAGCGAATGCTATCTTTAGCGTTGGTAAGGTTGATTGAGATTATTGGTGAGGCAGCTAATCATATTTCTGAGTCCAAGCAAAATCAGTATCCAGAAATACCTTGGCGAAGGATGGTAGGAATGAGAAATCGTTTATCTCATGCGTATTTCGAGGTGGATTAGAGATAGTGTGGCAAGTGGTAAGCAAGGATTTACCAGACATATTGCCAATTATAG
>JAAUOU010000180.1 GCA_012034765.1 Pleurocapsaceae cyanobacterium CSU_1_1
AAATATATCGAGAATCAAAACGTACCAAGTTAAACCCAGCCCGTTCTTTCATCCCGACGCTGACCTATCGGTATATGCGAAGCGGTATCCTTTAGGACAGCGCGGGGCTTCCCGAACGGCGGCTAAACTCCCTGAATCCTTTGTCATATCTGAATTGTAAAGGTTGTCTCCCCGTCAGACCTACACCACTACACGTGATGTAGCAGCATCTCAAGAAATTAGAAATCGTGGGATAAGTGCGCTAGGGCATAGCGTGCTTGAAAATGTCTGTGGACTGGATGCGACGGGGAGTGTCGGTAACGGCATTCTAGTTGGCACGGGACGAAGCAGAAAACTAGCATCGTGAGGTGTTAGAATCCCCTCGGCGCGTTTTGGGTATGAATATTCACACCCAAAAGCCGCCGACACTATAGGGACGATAGGAGCTTAGTGGTGGGAGTATGTCAATTTGTTATTCTCAATTGAGAAATGACCAAAGTCTATAAATAGGGGACAATAAACATTTGATGGAAGCGTATGATGCGATCATAATTGGCGCGGGTCACAATGGACTAGTTTGTGGGGCATATCTCTTAAATGCAGGCTATAGCGTCTTACTTTTAGAAAAGCGTCCTGTACCTGGAGGGGCTGCTACCACCGAAGAAGCTATCCCCAAAGAAGCTCCTGGATTCAAGTTTAATCTTTGTGCGATCGACCATGAGTTTATTTTTTAGGTCCAATTATTGAAGAGTTGCAGCTACATAAATATGGCTTAGAGTATCTTACTTGTGACCCTCATACCTTTTGTCCGCACCCAGACGGAAAATACTTCCTAGCACATCAATCATTAGCCAAAACCAAAGCAGCGATCGCTCGTTATAGCGCCAGAGATGCCGAAAAATATGTTGAGTTTATTGGCTACTGGTCAAAACTAATGAGTGCGATCGCGCCTTTTTTTAATGCCCCACCCCAGTCTATTTTGAGCATTGCTAAAGGTTACAAAGGCAAAAATCTGGCGGATATTTTGGCGATCGCTGGTTCTAAGGATAAGGCTTTAAACTTTATCCGTACGATGATTACCTCCCCTGAAGACTTGCTTAACGAATATTTTGACACCGAGATCGTAAAAGCTCCCCTGGCTCGATTAGCAGCAGAAATCGGTGCGCCACCATCGCAAAAGGGCATTACCGCAGGTTTAATGATGCTAGCCATGCGTCACCAGCCTGGAATGGCTCGACCAAAAGGGGGGGACAGGGGCGTTAACTCAAGCTTTAGTTAAGTTGGTTATGGCTAAAGGGGGCAAAATTCTAACGGAGCAAATGGTTCAAGAAGTGATCGTGGAAGATAATCGAGCGATCGGCGTAAGAGTGGCTGGGGGCAAAGAATATCGAGCTAATCAAGGCGTAATTTCCAATATTGATGTGCGGAGATTGTTTTTACAGTTAATTGCTCCCGATGCAGTTAAGCCTGAATTACGAGATAAAGTCGATCGCCGTATTACCAACAACAACGAAACTATTCTCAAAATCGATTGCGCCCTATCTGAAGTACCCCGCTTTACTGCTTTAGAAACAGAAAATCAGGAACATTTAATCGGCACAGTATTGATTGCTGACTCTGTAGCTCATGTTGAGCAGGCTCACTCTCTAGCCACCATGGGACAAATTCCCGATGCCAACCCTTCAATGTATTTGGATATTCCCAGCGTCCTCGATCCAACCCTTGCCCCAGAAGGCAAGCATACTCTTTGGATCGAATTTTTTGCCCCTTATCAAATCGCAGGAAAAGAAGGAACAGGATTAGACGGCACTGGTTGGACAGATGAACTAAAAAATCAGACTGCCGATAATGTGCTGAAGAAGTTAGGAGAATATGCGCCCAATCTGCAAAACTCAATTATTGCCCGTCGGGTAGAAAGCCCTGCGGAATTGGGAGCAAGACTAGGTTCTTATAAAGGCAACTACTATCATCTAGATATGACCTTGGATCAAATGATCTTTTTACGTCCTCTACCAGAAATCGCCAACTACACCACGCCAATTAAAAACCTTTATCTGACAGGAGCAGGAACTCATCCAGGGGGTTCAATCTCAGGAATGCCAGGACGTAACTGCGCCCGTGTCTTTCTTAATCGACAACAGCCACTAGCTAAAGCACAACAGTCAGTTAATTCTATGTTGCGATCGCTTTTAAATCAATGAGCAATGAGCAATGAACAATGAACAATGAACAATGAGCAATGAGCAATGAACAGTAGTCAATTTAATATCTCGGATTTAATAAATATGAATTGGGTTAAAAGTTTTTGGAATTTTCTCGTCCCCATACAATTATCGGCACGAGTCTAAGCGTTTTGGCGCTATATTTTATCTCTCTGGCTACTACAGGCACAATGATTAACCCTGTTAATTTAGAGCAGATGATTGCTGTTTGGTTTGCCTGTCTGTGTGGCAATGTATATATAGTCGGCTTAAATCAGCTTTATGACATTAAGATAGATCGAGTTAATAAACCAGAATTGCCCTTGGCTTCAGGAGAATTTACCGTTGGGCAAGGCAAGCTAATTGTTGGAGTCACAGGATGCCTGTCCTCAATTGTGGCTGCGTTATCAGGGATATGGTTATTCGCAACAGTAGCTATTAGTTTAGTTATTGGGACAGCCTATTCAACACCACCAATCCGCTTAAAACAGTTTCCCTTTTGGGCAGCTTTTTGTATTCTGACTGTGCGGGGAGTCATTGTTAACATTGGCTTGTTTTTACACTATGGAGACAAACTTAATGGCAGAGAAGTTTTAAATCCTTACGTTTGGACTTTGACCCTATTTATCTTACTCTTTACCGTAGCGATCGCCATTTTTAAAGATGTCCCCGATTTAGAAGGAGATAAGCAATATAATATCAATACTTTTACCCTGGTAATCGGTAAACCAGCAGTATTTAATCTTTCCCGTGGGGTAATTACTGTTTGTTATTGTGGCATGATCGCAGCGGGATTATTTTGGCTAACTGCTTTAAATGTGAGCTTTTTCGTCGCTAGCCATCTAATTTTATTAGGATTACTCTGGTGGCGTAGTCGGGATGTAGACTTGGAACAGAAAAGTGCGATCGCCGATTTTTATCAGTTTATTTGGAAACTATTTTTTGCTGAATACCTATTGTTTCCTATAGCTTGTTTTATTACCGTTGTTGACAACTACCAGCTTTAGTAATTATGTAGCACATTGCAATCATCAAATATATTCACGAAGCCATAGCTGTCACGCCTAAGTAGCAATACTTATGGCGATCGCCATAAGCAGAAACACAACAGACAGAGGTTGAACCACCGACTCGTCAACCAGATTTATTTTCAGATATCAAAACTGACGAAACCAATCAAGCAGATGAAGAGGAAAAAGTAGCTCAAGAAAATAACGAATTATCTTTTCGATATCCTAAGTTGCTAGAGATTTGTTGTAAGAGTGGTATGCACCTACCATACCAATGATTCATTAATTTTCTAGATGAAATATCTAAATCTTGAGAGATTTGTTTAAAAGTTTGGGCAGGTTCTTGTAAAAATCGCTTTTGACTAATTAATTGACAATGACAATGTGGATTTGTAGGATAATAACAATTTTTGAGATGGTTTTGAGGATCTTTTTCAAGATAGTCTAATATTTTGATGACCAAACATTGAATCTCCTCCTGTTCTAATTGCTCAATGTACCGATCTAGTCCATTCAAAATAGGATTTGTTATTCCTGTATCTTCAAGTATATCTATGAGAATTTTTTGTTCTCCGTCTTTATTGATCGGTATATCTAAACTAAGTGAAGTCTTAACATTACACGAATATAAATCTTTAATACGCCAGTAAAGATAACCATTAATCCAATGAACAAGACTTGTCTCAAGAGATTTTGATCTTGGTTGAAACTCACAACAAATATCTCGACTAACTTTTTCCCAAGTTTGGTTTAGAGCATCTAGATAATCTGGATGAGATGATTTAAGCAATCCTGGCAAATTTTGCAGTTCAATCAGTAAATGATGCATAGCTCTTCGCCATTGTTTGCTTCCTTGTGGATGCTCAGATACTTGTTGGAGTAATTGACTGAGTTTGATCGCCATAATATTTTTCTCACTGATTGCCAAAATTCTAATAATTCTTCATACATGCATTCTTAATAAAATATGCAATCTAAGTATTTAAATCAGTAGATTGACAATACGAGAGAACGAAATATTTTCAAGGCAATTCCAAGCACACAAACATTTTTTGATTTGTATTAAGAGTTGTTACGAGTTTTCTTCAAAATCCCAACAATTCTTTGTGTATTGCTGATAGATATTTAGAGGGCTAAAAAATTAAATTAAATTTTTAGCTGTTTTAAAAAAACAATTGTGTGGAGCAAAACAAATGTCTATTTTTGAACCTAACGATACTATTAGTAATGCAAATGATAGCGGACTAAGTTCTCCTGGAGATTCCGCAGTTTTAAATGGCTCAATTGAGTCAATTACAGATGTGGATTTATTAAAATTTCAACTAGATCAAGGGGATGTAGTTACTCTCAACATTGAGGCTCAAGAAAACGGCTCTAGTTTAGATTCAATATTACGAGTATTTGACTCTACTGGTAACGAGCTAGCTGTAAATGATGATACTCCCATCCCGCTATAAGATTACCTAAAATAAAGAAGATAAAATTAGACGATAGAAATGGGAAGTCGAACGCAAAAACTGAAACAAAAGCGATTAAATTTGGAACAATGGCAGAAACTATACTAC
>JAAUOU010000181.1 GCA_012034765.1 Pleurocapsaceae cyanobacterium CSU_1_1
ACTGGCAATGCCCTTGTACAAACCATTACTTAAATAGCCATCGCCTGCACATACCCCACTGGTCATAGTGCCGTGCCAGGATTCATTATGCGGCTGTGCAAAATATTTTTCAGTGGTACGTGGTTTTGTAATGTCAACAATCTTTTTGATGAAGAATACATAACTACAGCTTTTGTTGGTGCAGCACCCGATCCTCTAGCTGCTTATGGCGATCGCCGTACTTTTGGAGTTCAAGTTAAAACCAAATTCTGATTATGAATAGATGGGCATTACTCGCCAGCCTTTATGTAGCTCAGTTTCTACCCGTAGCTTTTTTTGGACAAACTTTACCTGTTTTCTTAAGACAACAAGGAGTAAGTCTAGAATTAGTCGGTTTGACTAGTTTACTCAGCTTACCCTGGACGCTAAAAGTTTTATGGTCGCCTTTAATCGATCGCTATGGTTGGACGAAATGGGGACACTATAAGTTTTGGATCGTGTTGATGCAAAGTTTGATGGGTATTACCATTACCCTCTGTGCTTTTCTTAATTTCGACAATAATTTTAGGTTATTGTTGGCTATGATGCTGCTGGCAATTACTTTGGCTGCAACTCAAGATATTGCCACCGATGCTTTGGCTATTGGTATTCTTAAGCCATCGGAAAGGGGTTTGGGTAACAGTATTCAAGTAGCAGGTGGCTATCTGGGAGGTATTGTAGGTGGTGGGGTAATTTTGATCGCCTTGGATGCTCTGGGCTGGCAAAAAAGCTTGTTATTGATGGCTTTAGGAGTATTTTTGCTAATTTTGCCCGTAATTAATTATCGCGAAACTAAATCTGTCTCTCCAGCCGAATTTCAACTAAGTTTGAGCAGTTTAACGGGATTTTTTCGCCAATCGAGAATTCCACAGTGGATTTTAATTCTGACAGTGTACATGATGGGGGTAACAATTGCCAGCACCATGTCTCGTCCTTTGTTGGTAGATTTAAACCTCTCTTTAAGCGATATTGGTTTGATGAACGGTATTGTTTCCTTTGGTGCGGGATTTATTGGTTCATTTATCGGCGGATTTTGCTGAAATATATAGGGCGCAGACGGGGATTGATTATCTTTGGGTTGTTAATTTCAGTCGCGATCGCTCTCTGGATTTTACCGACTGTGGGTTATACCAGTCTGCCGATTTTGTATCTCTGTGCTGCGGGGTTGCAGTTTACCTACAGTATGGCTTGCGTACCGATGTTTGCCATTTGTATGGATAACAGCCGTCAAGGAAATGCTGGGTTTGACTATACCCTCCAAATAACCATTATTTTTGTCGGTAGTTTGCTGGCAGGTAGCTTGAGTGGTTTTCTCGCTGAATCTTTAAACTATCAGGGAGTATTTGCGATCGCGTCTTTATTATCTCTAGTTGGAGTATTGTTAGTTGCTTTTTTGCTGGAACAGAGTTAATTTTAGTTCCTCTTGATGTATCAATGCCCGTATCAATCATTCTGGCAGAAAATGCACCCCCGAAATCTAAAGCGGAAATGACTGCAATGGCGGAGTTAGAACAAGTGCAAACAGTTAGATTAAGAGGAACTTTAAGGATTTATGAAGAGTACCCCGAAGCGGTAACCGAAGCTATTCAGCAATTTCTGGTTGCTCAATCTAAACCCCAAATTAAATCTACATCGTAACGACGAAACTGTTCGTCAGCACTAATGAGATGAAGGTTTTCCGAAATGGCACTAGCAATCAAGATACGTCTCGATGATGCAAAGGGAGTTGATAAACAATGAAGGTATGATAGTGTTTAACATCAAGAGGCACAATCTTAAGACTTGCCATTCTGCTAGAGATATACTTATCAGGCGGTTCGGGTAATGGTAGTTTGCCTAAACCTGCTTTAATCGCAATCTCCCAAGAACTAGCAGCCGAAAGATAAAGTTGATTTTTCTGGTCTTTTTAATTGAAAGATTTAGCCTTTTTTGCCTTAAGCGTTTTGGTTCTGCTAATGCCCAAAGAAAAATCTGTGTATCTAGTAAAATATTCACATCACGCATTACCTTCAAACGCCGACAAAATATCCTCTGGTAAAGGATCGTTAAAATCTTCGGGAACGGTGAATAATCCTTCATCTTGTCCTAAAATGCGGTCTTGAGGGGGTTCTTCCACAGGAACGAGACGCACTATCGGTTTGCCAGCCTTAGCAATAACAATATCTTCCCCTAGAACAGCGCGAGAAAGCAGTTGAGATAAATGGGTTTTGGCTTCGTGAATATTAACCTGTGCCATATTGCAATATATAAACTAAGCTATTAGCTAATTCTATTTTACCTCGGCGAACAGTATTTTATTTTGATGTATTTTGAAGATAATTGCGATCGCTATCTTGATTATTCTTTATTATTTGAATCTAAAAAAAGGATTTTAGCCACTTCCACCAAAGCATCACTATTTGAAGGTTCTGGGGCGAACATCATCCCAAGGGCATTACCAATAATCAAACTGGAAGCAAAAATTGCTATAGACTCTGGTGTAGTTTGAGATAACTTGTCGTTATCATCTTGAATCATTTGTCGTGCAATCAAACAAAATTTATCTCTGTATTTCACCATCGCCTCTTGAAAACGCGATCGCATTTCGGGATGTTTTCTGCCCAAAATCCAAAACTCAAGCAACAAATCGATCTCTTCTCGCTCGTCTACTTGTGCTTCTGAACTAACCAACTCTAAAAACTGCGATCTGGGATCGCTGGCTTGAATTTCGCGAGTTGTTAGCCACCAAACGATAATTATCCAGCAGTGCCAGTAAAGATCGTTTTGGTTTGTAATGGAAAAGACAGAACCGCTACTGATGCCAGCTTCGGCTGCTACTCGTCTTCCTGTTACCTTTTCTAGTCCCATTTTGGTAGCAACTCGCATTGTAGCTGTCAGAATTTGCTCTTTGCGCTCGGATTCGGCTATTTTTTGTCCAGGCATAGTAGTTTAAGAAATTTTTTCCTTAAATTGTTTGCTTGAGTCTTGTCTAATATCATTTCAGTTTTTAACCAAGACACATCATTTATCAGTTTTAGCTATTAGCCTTTAGCTATTAGCTCTTAGCTTTGAGTTATCTGTCTTAACTAAAAAGTAAAACGATATAACTCTACTGGTAACTGGGCTTCTAACCCAAATTATTTTTACCATATCATCTGTTGACCCACTGGTTAATAAGTGGTAGATTTTTATTGACCGAGTGGTTAATGGGAAAATAACAACCGTTATCAACTCTAATTTTTAGAGTTCTTTAACAATGAAAAATAATACCGATGTTTTAGTGGTGGGGGCAGGGACTTTCGGGACTGTATGCAGCGCAATTACTGCAACAGGCGGGAGTATCTGTAGCCGTACTAGAAGCGCGAGATCGACTTGGTGGCAGGGTTTTAAGTCAACGCCTGTCTAATGGAACGACCATAGATTTAGGAGCGCAATGGATTAGTCCGAGTCAAAGACGCATCAATGCTTTAGTAAAAAATATCAGTTAAAAACAATTGTCACCCACACCCAAGGAGACTCAATAGTTAATGTAGGGGCAAGTCTGCAAAGGAATTCGGGAACAATTCCGCCGATGTCGTGGCTGAGTAAATTAGATTTGCTCCAAATTAGTTGGAGAATCGATCGCAGTGCCAATCGATTTCCCGTAGATAAGCCCTGGCTGCATCCCCAAGCAGAACGACTAGATAGTATATCTTTGCTAATTGGTTGGAGAAAAATACCTTGACCGATGGGGCAAGAGCTTATTGGCGTTACGTTACCGAATCGGGATTGTGCAATAGTTCCACAATATTTTCTCCCCTAGAAGTATTGCAACAAATTGCTTCTATAGGTGGTTTAAAACAACTAGAAACCGCAGAGTATGCTTTTTCCCAGACGGCGCGCAGACTATTGCTCAAAAGCTGGCGGAAGAACTGGGTAACTGCATTCACCTCCAGACTCCTGTGCGATCGCTCGAATATGACGGTCAATTGGTTTGTTTGCATAGCGATCGAGGGGAATTTTATGGCAAGCGGGTTATTTTTGCTTTGCCTCCTCAACACTTTAAAACAATGGATTGGACAGCAGAACCTTTCTCTTGTGGTGGCTATGCTTCTCGTAGAGCAATAGGCGAATGGATAAACGGACAAAATACCCTCGCTCAACCTTGCGAACCAATTCATTTTGCGGGTACGGAAACAGCTACGGAGTGGCGGAGTTATATGGAAGGCGCGCTGCAATCGGCAGAAAGAGCCAGTACAGAAGTCCTTAAAGCACTAAATCGCTGTGTAGAACCTTTGAAAACTTATTAGAAAGAATTAAATTAAATGTTGCGACAACTAGACAACAATCTTTGGGTAGCAGAACAACCATTAAAATTTATGGGTTTGCCTGTAGGTACGAGAATGACCGTAATTCGATTGGCAGATAATTCTCTATTATTAATTTCTCCAATCGCTATTACTCCAGAAATAAAACAGCAGTTAAACAGTTTAGGAACTGTAAGATATCTAATTGCCCCTAATTTATTTCATCATTATATTTGGCAGACTGCCAAAAAGTCTATCTCCAAGCCCAAATCATTGCCCCACCTGGCTTAGAAACCAAACAACCTCAGCTAAAAATAGCTAAAACCTTGACTCAAGACGAAATAGATTTTAATTCGGAACTAGAATATCAATTGTTTTCAGGATTTCAAGTCTTAATCATTCCTCAAATCAAGATAGCTAATGAAAT
>JAAUOU010000009.1 GCA_012034765.1 Pleurocapsaceae cyanobacterium CSU_1_1
AACTGCACCTGAAAATCGAGACTTAGGGGTAGTCAAATCACCTCGCCCGAAACGAGCCAAACCACCTCTTAATTTATCTCCGATTCCCTCTTGACAACTGGCTTTTAAGCTTAACTTGTCACCAATGCCCATTACCCATTACTCTTCTTCCCAGTCAGCATTTTGCGCCTCACTACCACCACCAACGGTAACCAGATCGATTTGTTGACGATAGTAGTCTACGCTTTTTACCTCTACTTCAACGCGATCGCCTAAACGATAGGCGGTACGATTTTTTCTCCCCACTAAACAACTATTGCGAGAACGATATTCATACCAGTCATCCTTAAGGGAGCTAACATGAACCAAACCTTCTACTAGTAAGTCTTCGATTTCGACAAAGAAGCCATAGGATTGTACTCCTGTAATTAATCCTTCAAAAATTTTGCCTGTGCGCTTTTTCATCTGTTCAGCTTTTTTCAGTCCAGCCAAATCTCTTTCTGCGTCTTCTGCCTGTTTCTCCCGATCATTTAAAAAAGGTAACGTGGTTTTAATATCAATTTCAATTTGTTCCTGAACAGTCGGAGGTAATACCTTCCAATTAATCTGTCCATGACAACTGCTGCTAGTCAAGTCTATTCCTTCTTTGGTTCGGCTGTGACGCGATCGCGTCCATGCTCAAAGACAGCTTTGAGAATTCGTTGAATAATTAAGTCGATATATCTTTGACCAGGAGAAATGCAGTGAGTGTAGCCTTCTTCATAAGCTAAACCAAAGTGTTTTCCTGGTTTAGTCAGATACTTAACAGGTTTAAAGGTACTTTGCAAGAGATAATTCAGCACCATTACAGCAGAAGAAGTGTCAAACTGTTCGATTAAACGTTGGTAGTCTTGAGAAGAAACTCGCTCTTCGACATTTAGGTCAATAGCTAAACCCAAATTACTCCCCAGCTTAATTAAATCTTCTAATTCTTCTACATCGGGTTCGGCTTGGGTACAATAGATGCCTGGTAGTTCTAATGCTTGTAAATGCTCGGCCACCGCTTTTCCTGCCAAGATCGTCAACTCAGTTAACATTGAATGAACAGGCAAAGAAGCAACGCCTAAGATTGCTCCGACTCTTCCCTCATCTTTAAACAGGCTATGATTTTCTGGAGTAGTGACTTCTAAACCTCCTCTTTGAAGACGTTGTGCCTTGACTAGAGGACTTATGGTAAAAAACAAGTCTTTTAATGCTGGCAGTAGACTGGCTAATTTTTTCCCTGGTTTTTTCTCGTCACTAATTAATTCTTGAGTTTCTTGATAAGTAAGCTGGTGGTCTACCGAAATCACCGTAGGAATAATTTGATACTCACTAGTATTACCTTGAGAATCAATAGTTAACATCACTGAGATTGTTAAGCGACTTCTACCTGGGATTAAAGAACAAAGTTTACTAACTTTTTCGGGAAACAGAGGTAAGACTTGTTTGCGTAAGTTAACGGCTACCCCACGTTTTCTGGCAATACGATCTAAGATGGTGTCTTGTTCGATGTAGTGAGCAACATCGGCAATATGCACCCCTAACTGCCATTCCCCTAAACTGGTTTGCTCTAAAGTAAAGGCATTTTCAATCCAAGGACTGTTTTCCAGATTAAACTCTGATTCAATGGTAAAAGTTAGCTTATCTCGCAGATCGTGACGGTTCTTAATCTCTGCTGCGGGAATTCTCGCACCAGGCAAGGTTGAGGTTGCCTTAATTGCCTTTTCGGGAAACTCTAGGGGCAAATCGTGTTTACAGGAGACAATATCAACATCCGCTGCTTCTTCGGCATCACTCCCTAAAACTTTAGTTACTTTTCCCAAAGGAGGAAGTTGTCCGAGGGGATAGCGCAATACTGATACGTGAACCAGATGTTCTAAAGCTGCCTTCAGGTCTGCTTCTTTTTCCTTCAGGTCTAATTCAAATAAGAGGCGATCGTCTAGAGGAACTGCTTTATATTTTGCCTCATTTTCAATTACGGTAGCTAATAATGAGGGATTAGAGCGTTCGAGGATTAATTTAACTTCTCCTTCTGGAGAACGACGGCGACTTCCTTCCTTAATAATTTTGACAAAAACGCGATCGCCATTCCAAGCATTGCTCAAATGGCTTTCTCGCACATAAATATCATCGGCACTCTCTTCCTCTTGGATCGCAAAGCAAAATCCTTTACTAGAGCATCTTAATTTGGCTTCGACCACCTGATCTTCATAGATCCGACGGTATTTTCCTCTTTCTTTGACTAAAACGTTGATTTTTTCTAGAGCATCTAAGGTAATCTGTAATTTATGAGTACTCTCCTCATCTTCACAACCTAATTTCTTTTCTAGATTCTTACCCGCAACCAGCTTATCATCAACGAACTGAGCAAGTAATGTGGCGATTGAAAATTCCATCTAAAAATTATCCTTATCCAATTTTAATTTAGTAACTACTACAGAAGCGAAGAAAACTATAGTAACTCGTATGTGTCTACACGCTCTCTATATTTTTCTGGGTTGACTGAGACGGAAATTATCTGTTTCACGGCTTTTCCTCAATGAAGAATCAATGGTTTTGAGTGATGGTAAGGCTAAAATAACGAAGTGTGGGTCGTTGAGCTTTACCATGACCTTTAACTGATTGATGTCGTAGGAGTTATGAGATAGTATACTCCTTACCTTATACGCTGCAAAATCATCCTGGATAGTTATTAACAAATTAGTATTCTAGACTCGTCTTCTAAAAGCTGCTTTAGCCTTTCCTAAAGCTGATCAGATTATCATTAACAGATTGCTTGACCAGCATAATTAAAGATTAGCCAGTTTTAACTGTTGGTACGGGATACTAATATCGCAAATTTCCCTTAACACAGCGCCATAAAGCATAGATTAGTAGTAAATTGGTACTGAGATGATTAAAAATAAAACTCAGAATTTAGAATAATGACTCTAGCTAAATTTCGTCATAAATATCCTCAAGGAAGTTTGGTCAGTGAATTAGTCGAGATAGACCGAGGTACATATATTGTCAAAGCTTTAGTCCAAATAGATAATCTTATTTTAGCTACTGCTCTTGCAGGTGCCTCTACAGTAGAAGCTGCGGAAGACGCTGCCAAAGAAAGAGCGATCGCAACTTTGTTTTTAGATCTACAGCCCAATCTTAATTCTCTTTCACCCCAGCCTGAGACAGCAAAGGTTGAGGCGCAACCTGCCACTCTATCTGTAAATTCAGAAATTAAATCAGAAAAAACTAATAATCACAAAATTGTTAATTTTTCTAAACCTCAAGCTGAATCAGCTACCCAAAGTCAAAATTTAATCTCTGAAACTATTACTTCCCCGACTGTCATAGAAGAGCCATTTCCGCTCCCCCAGCCTCAGCCAGATTTGTCAGCGCCAGTTCCTATAGTAAATTCAAACCCCCCAACAGAAACTAATTTATTTGGCGATACTTTTTCTGCCGAAATCCCAACCATCTCTACAGTTGAAGATGACCAAGTTGATGTTGTAATGAGTCAGTCTTCTGCCGATTTAGAAGCAATGGATTTTAATGAAATTAAACAGAAAACCGACATTGAAATCAAACGCTTAAGCTGGACTAAAGATCAGGGCAAAGAATTTTTGATGAGTCATTATGGCAAAAGAAGTCGTCTACACCTAACAGATGAGCAGTTGCTAGAGTTTTTGCGTTATTTAGAAAAATTACCTAATCCAGTTAAGTAACAGCTTTTTGGCACACATTATCAAAATGAGCCAGATTTTTGTGAAGTACAAAATAATCTCGATCTTGTTACTTCAAAATTTTGTTAATCTCTAAAGATAAGAAGAATAATCTACTCTTGTATCATCGTACCAACAATAGCAATAATAGATACAATCAGATGCAAGAGAAAAATAGGAGTTACTCGTACAGGAGAATTCATGCTACACCGCAAGATTTATCAACTCTGTCAAGATGGTCGTGAAGTTTGTATTTTCTTGCGGGATCAACAACGCTGGATTGAGAGCGGTCGTATTGTTGATTTCGAGGGAGATATTGTTACGATTCGTTACGAAACCGAAGAAGATGATGAAATTAGCTCCTGGGAGGAAATGGTTCGTCTAGAGAGCATTGGTGCTGTCACCAAAAAATTAGCTTCGGTTTCTAAAATTAATACCGAAATTTTGGTTTCCGATGATTGTCCCGAAGCAGAGCAAATTTATCCCAAATCATCTGAACACAATCAGGAGTAGTGCTGTGGGTATTCAGTCAGATACTTAATTAGTTAATCTGATCGACTTCATCTACTTCATTGGCTTCAAATACAGGGCAGTAGCCTTCAGGAATGACTTTGAAGCCATAAAGGGGAGAAAATTGATTCCAACAGTGCTGATTACGATAGTGCAAGCAGCGATCGCAGCAGTCTAAATCGGCTGAGATTCGCCCCTGACTATTAGAGTTTAATAGTTCCCTTTGGGATACTCCTTTAATAACTAGCTCATTACCCTGCCAACGAGCCTGAATGATTCCCGTGTCTGCCACCTGCTTCCATCTAGAGTCGTTACTAATATGATCGGGTAAGACAATAGCGATCGCCGAGCCAGTTTCATTTAATTCTCCTTCATAGTAAATCGGTTCGGGAGTCTGGGGCTGCATAAAGCGATCGCCGATAGGTAACTCTAGTAATGTTCCAGATGCAGGAGAATGTATTTGGTAGCGATTACGCAGCTCTTCTAGACTCGCAAGTTCGAGTAGATAATTTAAAGAACCATGAACTAAGATGACATGCTGTGGTCGCAAGTTGTGAATTAATTGTGTCGTATTTCGTCCGTCACTATGTTCAGCAAGCAAGTAAGTTTCAATCTCAATTGAAGACAAATTGTGTAGTAATTCTAATTGAGGGGAGTCTGGATGAATATAGCTTAAAGGATGTTCTGGCAACAAGATGAGCCATTGGGCTATCTTATCAGACATATAGCTCCATAAGTTACTGCGATAATCTACCAGAAAAACTCGGCGATTTTGACTAGCAGCAAAACGATTAGGATGATTGAGGCGGCGCATACGCGGACAAATTCTCTCATCCCAAAACAGGGCTTGATGTTTAGCGAAATTTTGCACTGATACAGGAAATTGAGACAGTAACTCTAGATAAATATCACAGGTTAAAGCAACTGAATCATCCACCCAAATGTCTAAATCTCGTCCTGTAAATTGATGATGAGAACGCAATAGCTTGAGAATTTCCTGTCCTAAACCAATGGGCGGGACAGGTAGCAATACGTCTTTTCCTGCTTCTAAAGCACGATTAATTCGCTCCATTAGCTGTTTTTCTTGAAGACGACGATGAGGGTGACGCATCGTACCGTAGCTTCCTTCTAAAATCAGCACATCTGGTGCTAAACCACGCAAATGTTCGATGGACATTCCTTCGACTAACTGAAAGTTAGAAACCGAAAAATCGCCACTATACATCACGCGATAACTACGTTCTGCTGTGGTGTAGGTAATGATAATAGCTGCTGCGCCAGGCAAGTGTCCTGCGGGTACTACTTCAATTTGCAGGGTTTCCGTAATCTTTAAGGTTGAACGCCAGGGCAGCACCTGACACCAGTCAAATTTTTCTGATATACCAACCCAATTACATGGCAGGAGTTTAGCTGTAACCTCACTAGTGTAAATTGGTATTTGAGGGAAAGCTCGATGTAGATCCAATAGCCCACGACAGTGATCCTCATGAGCATGAGAACAAAAAATCAGATCCGCAGGAGGTTGACCTGGTTTTAGTAATGGAGATAAATCTTTTAAACCACAATCGAGCAAAATGCGATATTTGCCCAAACGCATCATTAGGCAAACACCTTCATCTTCATGTCCTGCTGCGTAAGTAAAGCAGGATAAAGGCAGGGAACTAGATTTTGTATCTCCCTGACGCATTTTCATAATCTTTACTCCCAATAACCCGAATTGAGCTTAATCTCTAACGTCATTTTGGTTAACGTCTTTAATTAAAATCTTAGGTTATGTCAGGAAAGAGATTTATTTTTAATTGAATAAAAGTAAATTTTTAAACCGATTAAGAAGTAAAGGCTGGGTAATCAGTCATGAGCTTTTGTCTGAAGCAAAAGATAGACCGAAAGCTAAATTTAAAACTGAGGCGACAACCAACAAACTAATGAGCAGACCCATTGCCATCGTATTTGTCTGTGTCATAATAACCCCCCTTGGTGCCAAAATACAAACAGGCGACTGTAAAAATTCCTGTTAAGACTAAGATAATTAACTTGACATCCATAAAGCTCAAAATTTATTTAGTTGACTCCACATATTATGATAGTGCCACCTCTTTAAAATAATTCTGCAAAAAATCTATTGATTAGAAAGCAAACTAAGCAAAATTAAATAGCTTCTTCAATCGCCTGAGGAGATATTTGAGAAATTGGCGTAGCTAAGGGGATTTCTTCCACTTCAGGCAGCTTCTCTAAAAGCAAACGAGAAGATTGATTCCCTCCAGAAAGACGTTTCAATAATTTTGGTCTGGGGTCATGAATCAAATAATAAATTTCGTCCCCCGCCTGCCATTCTTCATCTGCTACTGCCACTTGAAAGCTATCTCCACGCTTTACTATCAGCGGCAGCATTTCACCAGCACGAATTAAAGCTTGTAGATGAGTCGATCTAAAAGAAAAGTCTGATTCTTGAATGATGGTTCGACCTAGTTTAATTTGACCGTCATCAACATAGCTATTCCACATTTTAATAGGTAACTGAGAAATTAATGCTTGACTAACTTTGCTGGCGCTGTTGCCTTCAGTAGAGTTACTTTGAGGGAAAGCAGCTAGTACTCTAGGAGGTTTAAATTCTTCTGCTGCTCGTTGAGCCAAGACTAAATTGACTTCACCATTATTAGTTAAGGCTAAAAAAGTTCCCATGGATTCTATCCCCGCTTCCGCTAAGACCTCGGCATCGAGCGCACTGCTTTGAAAGACTGGTAAATTATCTGCTTCAGCCTTTTTACAGGCATCAGGATCGGTATCAATCATCACCACTGACTCCCCCAACTGCTGAAACAGGCGACCCATAAAACGACCTAATCCATTGCAGCCAATAATTACCGCTCCTTTAGCATCACTAGAAGTGATATTCAACCAGTTAGCAACCCACCGCGCCGTTAACCCTTGGAAAAAAACCGTCATTAAGATAGTTAAGAAGACGAGAGCTTTGATTGCATCTCCACCATTGATTCCTTTTTCTGTTAATAAAATCGCAAATAGAGAAGCTACAGAAGCCGAGACGATTCCTTTTGGGGCAATCCAAGCCAAAAAAACTTTCTGTCGCCAGTTAAGATCGCTGTTCCAGGTGCAAACAGCAATACTGATAGGTCTGATCACCAGCATCAAAACAGCTACCGCTAGCACACTACCCCAGCCGAGGGCAAAGACGCTGGGAATAGAGAGATCAGCAGCCAACAAAATGAACAGCACAGAAACACATAGTACTGTTAGCTGTCCTTTAAATCTTTTTAACAGCCTTTCTTCAGGGAGAGCCGAAGCTTTAACGACAATGCCTGCAACAACGGTTGCCATTAGTCCAGACTCGCTCCGTAAACTCTGGGAAAGTGCAAATAATCCCCACACGCCAGCCAAAACTACCAGGTTTTTTAGTTCATCAGAAATAATGTTTGCCTGTTTTAACAATAATCCCAGCAACCAGCCTCCAAGTCCACCAACGATCGCGCCGATACCAAGACGCAACAGTAGACCACTCATAATATCCATTGGTGCAGCATTAGTATTAAGAATGGTATTTAGCACCACTACTGCCAAAATTGCTCCCACGGGGTCAATGAGGACTCCTTCTCCTTCTAAAAGGGTCGCCACCTGGCGATCTACTCTCACCTGTTTTAATAGTGGACTAATGACGGTAGGTCCAGTCACTACTACTAAAGAAGCATAAAGAAAAGCGATCGCCCAAGGAAATTCTGCTAACCAGTGAGCAGCCATTCCTCCGCCAATAAGGGTAATTAAAGTACCGATAGTGACTAGGTTACGCAAACTACCTGAAACTTTTCCTAGTTCTCGCAGCTCTAAATTCAAACCTCCTTCAAACAAGATAATCGCCACAGAAAGAGCCACTAACACTTCTAGTCCAACTCCCAAATCATGAGGATGAAGGATATTTAGCGAACTCGATCCCAAGAAAATGCCGAATAGCAACAGAAAAACAATGCTTGGGACTTTAAAATATTCGGCGACAACTTGGGCGCTGATACCTGCTAGAACGGCAATAACTATTTGGATGGTAATTTGAAAAGAATCTTCCATAAGCTCATTGAAAAATTAGCGTTCTATGCAGGCTGTTACTTGAGAGTTCAAAAAACAGATTGCTCAACTTGGTAAGGCAGCTTTTTGGTGACAAACAAAGGAATTGTCCGCATGTACTTCTACTAAAGCCCTAAAGGATTCATTTTAAGTATATTAGTCAATCTAAAAATTGTGGATCTAAGCAGAAAAAAAGCTTGACTTAGTAACTAGTTTATTTCACCAATTCAAAGGAAGCATAGCCATTGACGGGGTTTAAAAACATTTTTGACGCAATTAGATGATTAATTAGAAAGGTTTTGAGAGAAACTGCTAGACTTTTTACATAGATCTAAGATCTAATAGTATTGTGATTTTTGACGATCGCAACTACTTTATTCTGAATTTTAGGATCTTCATTTTGAATTGTTCTGCTATCTTCTTTTGATTATGTGTCCAAGCCAACCTGATTAATTTTAGCTGAGATTTAACTAATTGGATAATTTGAATTATTGCCAAATAACTCAGCAATTACAAAAGAACAAAAAACATTATTGAGGATGGATTAAGCGAGTTGATATTGACAGAATAGGTATAAACTGGGAAAGGCTAATCTCAACGCAAAATTTGCGCAACTGTTTTGAGACAATCTTAGGTGATCTAAATTAATAGATTCATCATTAAATCTTTAATTGTCCTTGTGTTGACAGAAATTTCTTTAGTTAAGGATTGAGTTTAGATATTCCTGAAATAAAAAACAACCTATGTTTTGGACTTTATATTTTCTCACTTTTATTAATTAAAATTGTCAAGATCAACCATTAGCTGTAGTTGCGAAGTTAACATATGCCCATTAAGTATGTATCGATGTGGAGACGCTCATCTAATCGGCTGCGCCAAAGTGAAGTTTGGCTAGAGTTCCTGTGCTTAAGTGGCTTGTTGCTAGCAGCATCAGCTTTGTTTTTGGTTAATTTATCCAGTTTACCTCTGCTTGATTTCCATGAGGCAACCCTGGCACAGGTGGCAAAAGAGATTTATCGCAGTACTGATTTAAGTACCTGGATTTTTCCTACTCTTGGAAATAAACCCTACCTAGAAGGGCCCACCCTGGTACATAATTTAGTGGCGATCGCTTATAAAATTGCTGGTGTAGGTGAGTTGACAACTCGTTTTCCTGGAGCTTTACTGGGGGCTGTATCGGTGCTGCTGCTCTATCAGATCGGTCGCGAAATTTTTGTAGCTCGTCTTCCTGCGTTGTTTTCGGCTTTGGTTTATCTAACTTGTCTGCCTGTAGTGCGTTATAGTCGATTAGCCACTTTAGATGGTCCGTTACTTTGTTTTGAATTGCTCACAATTTGGGCGGTTTTGCGATCGCGTCGCGACCTAAAATGGACTTTGGTTACAGGAATTGGCTTAAGCTTAATGAGCCTGACCAAAGGATTATTCGGGATTCAGATTTTAGCAATCATTTTATTATTTTTGTTTTGGGATACTCCTCGATTACTCAGTTCGATCTATTTTTGGGCTGGATTGTTTTTGGGCGCAGTTCCAAGTGCGGTGTGGTATTTTGCTCAATTATGGTACTACCGTCAGCTTAATGTTGGTGATGTTCTGGTTAATTTACTTTTGCCTTCAACACAACAGCATTTTGTCATGGGAGAATTTTCTCCTAGTTACTATCTAATTCAAGGTATACAGTATTTGTTGCCCTGGTTAATAGTTATGTTTGCAGGAGTACAGTTGATTCAGCACAATCTTCATTGGGGATGGGGAAAGCTATTGGCAGTATGGCTGGGAGGTTACTTAATCTTGGAGTTTTTAATGCTCAACCACAATGATTGGTTTGTGTTACCCCTCTATCCTGCCTTGGCTTTGGCAGCAGGAAAACAGCTAGACCGAATTTATAATTTGCCTAGCTTTATTATTTATCCTCGAAGCTGGATCTATAGTTTTGCCTTAATGGCACTTTTGGCAGCTTTGGCAGGACTAAATTGGGGTGTCCGCAACTATATTGATTTTTATTTACCGTTTATTTGTGGTTCTGTTAGCATTACTTTAGGCGCTACAGCCATTGCGATCGCTCAACAAGACAAGCAATTTATCTCTTTGTTATTTTGGGGTCTTTTCGTTTCTATTTTCGTGCTGGTCATCTCTCCTCATTGGATTTGGGAGCTTGGAGAACAAAAATCTGTCAAACCGATGACTGAATTTGTGCAACAGTATACGCCTCCTCAACCAGTAGCGAATCCTATGCTCAGTTTCTTTATATAGCGGTGTTTCTTAGGCATCAATCGAAAAAATAGAGGCTCAACTGTCAACCATTTAATTTGCTGGTTTAAGATTGACTGGTCTATTTTTTAATTTAATAAAATGCAGTTTAAATGCACATCAGCGACCGAAAAATTTTGATTCTTAATGTCAGAGAGAAATAATAACAAAAAAAGAGGTGAAACGACAGATAAATCTATATCAAACCGAACTCCTCTAAATAGCTTTATTTTTTGTTGGTTAGCTGACACAAATTATATTATTTCTGCCTATAAAACTTATGAAACCCTATTCTTCATCATCAACACCAATTTGTCGCAGATGAATATGCTTTCTGCCTAAAGTTATTTCAAATTCATCTCCTTGTTCTAATCCCATTTTTTTGGTATAAGCAGAGCCAATTAATAAGTTACCATTAGACTGGACGCTAATTCGATAGCTAGCAGAACGTCCGCCTCTACCTTGTCCATTGGAAGTACTATCCAATTCAATTCCTTCTGCATCAATCAATGCATTAAGAAATTTCATCATATTGACTCGCTCTACTCCTTTTTTGGTGACTGTATAGTAGCCACATTTTTTTGGCTTTCTCTTCTTTTGAGAGAGTGCCAAGCTCTTTTACTCTATCTATTAATGTTGGACCGACTAAAGGTTGTGGTTGGGTTGTTTTTGCCATTAAATTTGAAACAACTAAAAATCTATTTGGTTTACAATTTTGCTTTCAGCTTAAAGTTTAATTAGGGCTGATTTTTTTGCTTTTCTATTTTCATATAAAACTATATTACACTTATTGAGCATAATTAACTAAATTAAAAAATTTAATTTTAATTTTATTGATCTATGTTGACATTGCCAATAATTAATATTTATAAGTTCGCGAAAAAAATAACAACTAACACACACAGATTTTAATCAGGATTAAATTTTATCCATGAAATTAACCACTCGCGGTCACTATAGCGTTAAGGCATTGCTAGATTTAAGCTTGCAGCCAGGATATCAACCAATATCAGTTAAAATGATTGCTCAAAGACAAGATTTACCAGCACCTTATTTGGAAAAGCTATTGATAGAAATGCGGCGGGCTGGAATCGTCAATTCAGTTAGAGGAGCAAAAGGAGGTTATCAGCTAGCAGCTAAACCCGAACAAATTTCACTAGGCAAAATTTTAGAAGCAGTGGGGGAAACTATTGAACCTTTACCTAATCAATTTCCTGATCGCAATTTGCCAGAAGATTGGGTTACGTTTAGTCTTTGGCGTAGACTGCATCAAAAACTAAAAGAAGCACTCTATGGAATTACTCTAGCGGATCTATATTATGATGCTCGCAGTTGGCAAGCAGCTCAGGGAGAAGAAAATAATTTTGTGGTTTAAAGTTGCAGAGATATCGTTAATTTTAGCTAAATCTGGCAAAAATTATCAGAAATTATCTTCACAAGTAGGAGTAATTATCCAGAATTGAACTAAGCAGAAAATGATCCTCTTAAAGCTGATTTTGGATAAGATATATATCTATTTTCTATTCGATCTTAAATAAATTGACTAAATCTCAAGAAGCTTTAACTTATCAAGGTGGCTGCCATTGTGGTTCGGTTCGCTTTCAAGTATTAATTGATCGCTTTCGAGCAGAAGATTGCAATTGTTCTAATCGATCAATTTACTATTCGTTCATTTGATGGACAAAATTGGTCAGATAATGTTGCTAAAATTCGAGATTAATTTAGTAGATATTAGTTTATCACCGAGCGTAATTCTTTTATTGGCAGCTTACTTAGACTATTTGATTGGCGATCCTTGGGGGTGGTTGCATCCAGTACAAGTAATGGGATGGCTCATTCAACACTATGCTAATTTAGCGATCAAAATCTGTCCTCCTGGTTGGCAACGTCGTTTGGCGGGAGTAGGGTTAGGTCTTGGCTTAATTATTGGTAGCGGATTGATTAGCTGGTTAATTATCTGGATCTGTAAAGTAATAAATCCTATTTTGGGATTAGCTATCCAAATAGTCCTCCTGGCTAGCTGTTTAGCTGGCAAAAGTCTACGGGTAGCAGTACAAGATGTTTTGGCCTCAATTAATGCTCATAACTTAACTGAAGCGCGATCGCGTCTGAGTTTATATGTAGGACGAGACACTGAAAATTTATCTTTGCCAGAAATTCTACGCGCCTTATTAGAAACAGTGGCGGAAAACTCGGTTGATGGTGTCACTGCTCCCCTATTTTATGCGATCGCTGGCTCTTTGACGCCGATCGGTGCTGTTCCTGTTGCTTTAGCTTATAAAGCTGCCAGTACTTTAGATTCTATGGTGGGCTATCTCCGCGAACCCTATACAGACCTGGGCTGGTTTAGCGCCCAATTAGAAGATCGTCTGACCTGGCTACCCTGTCGTTTGACGGTGCTAACTTTGTGTCTTGGTTCGGGCAGACCTTCAGAAATCTGGAACATTTGTAGTCGTGATGGTATCAAAGATCCTAGTCCTAATTCAGGCTGGAGCGAAGCCGCTTATGCAGGAGTTTTAAAAGTGCAGTTGGGTGGAAAAAATACCTATCAGGGAATAGTCAAAGAAAAACCTTTACTCGGTAATCCTACCGAACAAATTTCACTAGAGAAAATTAATGATGCTTTAACCCTAACTCGCTATTAGTTTTTTGAGTTGGCTGGCGATCGCGATCGCTATTCATATTTTTTTTAGAGGAGATTTTTTAACTCACTAGGTAACTGGGATTATTCTGGTCTAGCAGCAAGCAACATGTACTGGAGGAAAGTCATAACAGTATAAATGTGATTTATATAACAATATGCCCACAATTTATTTGTTACAAAAGAATCTGTGATTTTCTGAACTTTGTTGATATTTTGTCAAATAATCATGTTTACCAACAATTAACCATAACTTTAGATAAATTTCACAGTAATTAGGTGATCTTGCTCAGGCAAAATCAAAAGGAGATCGTGCAGCATAAGATTGAAACAAAAGTTTATCAGCCAATAAGCTTTTTTGTAGATTAAACTTTGACACCAAACTAAAATTTTTCGTTTGCGTCGGAGCATTTAAACAGAAAACCAAACATAAAAGAACCATCGTAAATCGATTACTACCGTTAGCAAATACTAGTGTTTAGGAGTCCTTAATGAATTTAGTACAACATACATTTGCCACATTGCATCCCAGTTTATGGCTAGCTCGCATACAACGCGCTATCTTTCCCGTTACTACAAGCAAGCCAAGCAAAATCTTGCTATCTCCTGTGCGTAAATGGTTAGATGGTCTGGCAATTGAAGATCGTACTTTTGCCCATCGCATTTGCAAAATGATCCCCAGTCAATGTCCTTTTGAACGAGAAGTAAAGTTAGGAGGATATACTTTGATTAAAATTCCTCCCCTATGTAAACTCAATCCTGTTTACAACGAGTTAATTGCGCTGCGTTTTCGAGCAATTTGCTATCTAGCTGATACTTGTGGTGAAGATGTTAGCATCTACTGTTGAGATAGATTAGAAGATAGCTTAAAATTGAGTATTCTCATCTTTTAACAGATAATTGTGGCAATCATTGCGCTCAAAGCTTGGTATTTAGCACAGTATGAACCGATTAAGCAGGTAATTCAGCATCCTTGTACCCTCCGCTTAAGTAGAAATAGCCTCTTGAAAACAGGTTTGCGGGCAGATTTTTTAGACGATCGCCTAGAAGTAGAAGGTTCGGACTGGTTTCAACTATATCTATCAGGAAAAACCGTTGAATTTTATATCCAAGGTAGCGGTACTTATGTAGTATCTAACATTGATTTGGTGTCTCAGGAAATTTATTTCACCAAATCTACTAGTATTTCAGGGTTGCAACCAGTTATTTATTACAGTCCCCAAACTCACCACCAGGCTGCTAATCAAGCAATTACTGCCACTTTGACCACAATTATTGAGAATCTCGCAACGCGATCGCGAATTCCTTTAACTTTAGAGGTTACTCCTCGCACTTCAGGCTCTCCGCTACGCTTGAGCAATAGTCAGTTTAGTAAGATTAATAAAAGTTTACTGTTAATTGCCGATGTCACCCCGATTGAAAGCATCATCACAGATGATCAGTCTGAGTTGTTAATAGACTCTAAAGTTTGTGTTGAATTGGGCTATGGTATTCAAACTAAAGATAATGGTCAAATTTTGCTTTTGACCCAAGAACGCACCGATTTATCAGGCACACTACCTTTTGATATGGCTGGTTATAAACAATTAAGTTTTACTGATGGTAAGCAACTAGGGAAAAGTCTGCCTAAACTCATTGATATTATGTTGCAAAGATACAGCCTTTTTTAAAAGGAGTTCGCCCGTGAGGTTAAATACCAAGATAAAACAGGTGGTTCATAAGGTAGACTTTAATTGAGAACTATTCTTATAAAGAGCCAGAGTTGGTTTCTTTGTCTAAAATAATGAACCCCTCAGTAATTCTCCAGCTTAAAAACATTACTAAGACTTTTCCTGGTCGAACAGGATCAGCTACAACTAGTCAATCTACGGCAGTGTTGGATGATGTTAGCTTAACTCTCAATCATGGTGAATTACTAGGCTTGTTAGGGCCATCTGGATGTGGCAAAACCACCCTGTTAAGAATAGTAGGGGGATTCGAATCTATCTCTGGAGGAACAGTAGCGATCGCAGGCAAGGTAGTTGCGACTAACTGTGAATCTTTAGCAGCGGAAAAACGCCATACAGGCATGGTCTTTCAAGATTACGCTCTGTTTCCTCATTTAACGGTGGCAGAAAATATTGCTTTTGGTTTGAAACGTCAGAAAAACTCTAGCAAGAGTAACAAGGGTTTATTCTCTCGTCAGCATCAGCCGTCTATTGACCAGAGAGTTGGAGAAATTCTTCACTTGGTGGGATTAGAAGGTTTTGAACAGCGTTACCCTCATCAACTTTCAGGTGGACAACAGCAACGTATTTCTCTGGCAAGAGCCTTAGCACCCGAACCAGCCTTGATTTTATTAGATGAACCCCTCAGTAATTTAGATGTCCAAGTACGCCATCGTCTGCGAGCCGAAATTCGCGCTATTCTCAAAGCAGCAGGGACATCAGCGATTTTTGTCACTCACGATCGCGAAGAAGCCCTGGCAATCTCTGATAAAATTGCCGTGATGCATCGGGGAAAAATCGAGCAGGTAGGAACTCCTGAAGAAATTTATCTTAATCCCGCCACGCACTTTGTAGCAGAATTCGTCACCCAAGCAAATTTTCTACCCGCCACTAAACAGGGAGAAGTTTGGGTTACAGAAATAGGTAAAATAAGCGCATCACTATCTCAACCCAACGAAGTAATAACTGGAGACTTGATGTTGCGTCCTGAAGATATTACTTTAATAGCCGATCCTCACTCTAAAATTGTGGTGCGAGAAAGACAGTTTTTAGGTCGAGAATACTATTACGGGGTAGAAACAGCTTCGGGGAAAATGCTCTATGCGCGGATGGGTTTGACTAATGCGATCGCTGTAGGTACAAAAGTTAGTTTATCCCTGAATATAAATACCCCCCAGATATTTGGCATCAATTAAATCGAAAACTATACTAAAAAATATGGTGATTTTTATCGTTTAAAAGTTTCTAATAATAATTCAGTTATTGTAGTAGGCGATCGCTATTAGAAAAGAAATCCCATCAAGATATCCTCAGTTTATTATTATTAGCCAGGGATGAACAAGGCAAAGGGATGACGGATGAAGAACTACACGATGAATTAATTACTCTATTATTTGCGGGGCATGAAACAACTGCTTCAGCGTTAAGCTGGCTATTCTACTGGATTCATTATGCTCCAGAAGTGGAGGCTAAACTACGCTCGGAATTAGATTTTGGGGAGAAGGGATTGAAGGTATTAATTACCAAAAAGTTAATAATTTGTCTTATTTAGACGCTGTAGTTTCCGAAACCTTACGAATTTATCCAGTTATTGCAGGTGTTTTTGCGCGTATTCCTACTCAAGCAATTTCTATTTTAGGATACAAACTCCAACATGATGACTGGTTGTCTATCTCAATTTATGCACTTCACCATCGAGAAGACTTGTATCCCGATGCCAAGCAATTCAAGCCAGAAAGGTTTTTAGAGAGAACATACTCGCCGAATGAATATATTCCGTTTGGAGGAGGAAATCGTCGCTGTATAGGTTCGGCTTTAGCATTGTTAGAAATGAAATTAGTTACGGTTACCGTATTATCTCGATTCCAACTAGCATTAACAAATAAATGTCCTTTATATCCAGTACGCCGAGGTATCACTCTTGCTCCTCCTGCTTCTTTGAGGATGGTAATTAAAAATAAGCTGTCGTAGGGTCGTAGGCTGATAAAATACAACTGAGAGCAAAAAACTTTTCAAGATTGCCTCTTTGCCCGCAAATTAATCAATTTAAATAATCCAAATGCTAAAAGCGATCGCCGTAAGCCTGTAAGATGAGTTTGATTTATCAGTTTTACGAGTTTTATACCCAAAATTAGAGGATAGAAAGCCGAAAACTGGATAAAAATAGCTACCCAGTCAAGAAAAGATACAAAATATTTTTCTATGAAATGTAGCTTTTAATTGATCACTCTGAATGTTAAATTAACTCTTTCACTTGATATTTTAGAAGTTTTTGGTACTTGATGTTTCCAAAAGTGTTGAGTCGATCCTCTCATGATTAGTAGACTGCCATGAGTCAAAGAGACTTCAACCGTATCTAAATCTTTATTTGATTTATGTCTTAATTGAAAACGTCTAGTTGCGCCGAAACTTACTGAAACTATCGTTGGATTATTGCCCAATTCTGGCTCATCATCACTATGCCATGAAACATAATCCTTTCCATGCCGATACAAATTTAATAAGACACTATTAAATTGAAGCTCTAACACTTGTTCAATTCTGTCTTTGATTGACAATAATATTGGTGTCCAAGTATCAGGGTGCATAGTAATACTTGAGTACTTGTAGGATTTGCCTTCATCTGCATACCAAGCTGTTAATCTAGGTTGATTGACTTCTCTCCCAAAAATTTTTATTTGATCTTGTCGCCAATTTATACTGCTCCTTAACTCTTTAAAAAATTGATCGCTTTCTAACTCTGCAAAAAAGTTTCGATAGATAATTACTTCTCCATCCACCATAGGTTTACCTGATGGTAAAGTTAAAATTTCAGAATATTTTTGATTTTCAATTTGCATTGTCTCAAACAGATTAAGATTAAACTGTTTTTCCATATCATTCTCATTATTTCAATGTTCTATCCTTTTAAAATACTCTGGTAACACACAAAAAGGTTAGACAGAATAGGAGATCGCTTTATTTACTAGATGCAACAACATCAAATAATTTTACTTAAATACTTAATAATAATATGCAATTGTGTATATCTAAAATGTAATTACTTAGAGCTTTTACTTTAAATGTCAGATTTATCGTCTTCCGAGCGCAAGCTCAAGAATCGCCGTCAATTTATTCAATGGAGTTTATATTCACGCTAATCTATTTGCGATCTATCGTACTGGTCACGGTCTAGAATCTAACGAAGAAAGCGATGTAATTACCATGGGTACTGCCGAACGAAATATCCTAGAGTTTGCCTACAAGTATCCTGGAAAATATATGTTCCATCCCCATCAAGACTATATTGCCGAACATGGCTGTATGGGTTTTTTTGATGTAATTGCTGAAGACGCATAAGATGGCTCTCTTAACGATAGAAATTACTGATTATTCAAGCTATTGACTTCAATTATTGATACTAGTAAAGTACTAAATCAAGTTAATTAAGAATAAATATCAATAATTTTACTATGTCTACTCGTATCAAAACTATAGAATTATTTCTAGCTTTGGGTTTCGCCACTGCTGTTGGTACACAAGTTTTACCTACTAATGCCCATGAATCAGATGAAATGATTGAATCTCAAGCCACCACAAATTATTCGTTGATAGCCCAAGGTGGCGAAGCTGGTGGTGAAGGCGGTGGCGAAGGCGGTGGCGAAGGCGGTGGTGAAGGCGGTGGTGAAGGCGGTGGCGAAGCTGGAGGGATGGTTGATACGGGAAACCCCAATGTAGACTACATGACAGTTCTCGGTTTAATGAAAGGTCATTTAAATGCTGCTCAAGAACTGCTCGCGCTGAAAAATTATGAACAAGCTGAACCTCATATTGGACATCCAGTTGAAGAACTATATGGCGAGATAGCAACTGTTCTGCCACAAAAAGGAGTCAAAGATTTTAAACCCACCTTAACTCAACTCCACGATTTAATTCAATCTGCGCCAGACTCCCCAGAAGTACAGACTTTACTCGATGAATCTTTAGCCTCTATTGATGGAGCGATCGCCGTTATTCCCAAAGAACAAATTAACTCCCCTGAATTTGTACTCGATGTCATGGTGGAGATGCTCAAAAATGCTGCTGCTGAATACAAAGCAGCGATCGTCAATAATCAATTTGTAGAAGTAGTTGAATATCAAGATTCCAAGGGATTTGTCGACTATGCCGATCAGCTATATCAAACCGTAGCAGAACAAAAAAGCAAAGCAGATCCAGAAGGACACAAAACCATTACCGACAGCTTGGCTGAATTAAAAACAGCTTGGCCATCTATTGAACCACCAAAAGCACCGATTAAACAACCTGGTGAAATTCAGGGCTTAGTTTCCCAAATTGAATTTAGTAAGTAGATCAGATAGAGTTTTATGCCCTTGGTGTGGCTAAATATCCTCTGGGTAGTACTAAGCGATCGCCAGAACGTCATGGTTTGGATAAGTTTTCTAAAAACTAAGAACTAAAGACTAATCACGCGCAAATCATGATTTTTCGATTAATCAAATACTATCTGCCGATGAGTTGACGGAGATTAAGCAAGTTTTAGCACAAGCCGAATTTATCGATGGAAAACTGACAGCAGGATGGCACGCTAAATTAGTTAAGAATAATCAGCAATTAAAAGCAGGAACATCTGAAAAAGAGCTAAAAACCAAAATTCGTAATGCTTTCAATCAAAACGCTTTGTTTCAGTCAGCGATTCGCCCAAAGTTAATTCATTCAATGCTATTTAGTCGCTATAGCGAGGGGATGTCTTATGATACCCATGTTGATAATGCTCTAATGAGTAGCAATGGCTTATGTCGCTCTGATGTTTCTTTCACTCTGTTTCTTAATTCACCTCAAGAATATACAGGAGGAGAATTAACTATAGAAGGAGTCCAAGAAGAACAAAGCTACAAATTAGATGCAGGTTCAGTAATTCTTTATCCTTCTACCACTTTGCATCGGGTAAACCCTGTGACTCAGGGAACAAGATTAGTGGCAGTAGGATGGGTGCAAAGCGTAATTCGAGATGGAAGCGATCGCGAACTGCTATTCGATCTAGAAACGGCACGTCGGGCAATCTTTGCTAAGTCTGGTAAAACTCCAGAATTCGATTTGATATCTAAGAGTATTGCTAATTTGCTGCGGAAGTGGGCGGAAGTGTGAATATTTTTGGGGACTTGGGGACTTAATTCTCCTTAGTTCCCTACTTCCCCACTTCCTACTTCCTAATTTGCACAGGCTGCACAACCTTCGCTGCTATTTTCTTTAAAGTCATCTTTCTGCACAGTACGGACATAGTATACGGCTTTACAGCCTTCTTTCCATGCCATAATCAGGGTTTCAAAGATATCTTTGGCTTTAACTGCTCTTTCAGGTTCATCAGGGAAGTACACGCCTTGATTGAGGTTGAACAGTAATTCCATAGAAATACCTGTATCAATCCACTGCTGCATTACTGCCACGGCTTTAACGACAATTTTTTGGTCGAGGCTTTTATTTTCGCGGTAGAACCAAAAACAGTCTTCAATAAACGGTGGAGCGATGGGTACAGTACCTTTTGCCCACTTGTCGTAGAAAAACTTGCTGTAGGCGGGGAGAATACTAGCGGTACATCCCTGTACTAAAGACGAAGAAGTATTCGGTGCGATCGCTGTAATATGGGAGTTACGAATACCATAGGTTTGAACATCCTGAGATAGCTGTTGCCAACGTTCTGGATTTTCGGTTAAGGGTAAGATCTCTGATAAAGACTTAGAACCGAGTAATTTACCTTTACTCCATTCACTACCAGGAAAAGCAGCATAAGCGCCACGCTCTTTAGCTAATTCCATGGAGGCAAAAGTACACCAATATGCCACTTCTTCAAATAGATGACTGATTTGTGCAAGACTTTGATAGTTTAAATGACGTTTTGCCAACCAGTCGGCTAATCCCATGCAACCTACCCCAATCGTGCGATATTTATCGTTATGGGTTTTACTGTCTTTAAAGGGAGGCTGAGTAATCTCAATCGTATTATCCAAGATGCGCACAGCTAATTTAGCCGCATCGGCTATTTCTGCCGACTCAAGATTAGCTAGGTTGAGGGACACTAGATTGCAATTGTGAACAATAATTCCTTCAGCAATGAAATGATGACCATTGGGAATATTTAAATCGTAAACCTGTGCTTCGCCGATATATTCTATCGATTTAACCTCTGAAGTTCTTCTGTAGGTTTGCTTTTCGCTTTTTCTAGAACGCTTGACTCTCTCGTATTTACTGGTTTTATCGGGGCAGAGATCAAAGCCAATAACTTCCATAAAACGTTCTGTTGCCCAACCTGAAATATTTAAATTACCCTGGGAACGTTTTCGCTCACTAGAATAATAATAGGCAACTGTTGAAGGAATACCAAAACAATCAAGACATTCTCGGACATCGTTTAACAACTCTAGACTGGCACTGGATAATTGAATGACGGGGTAGTTTCTGGAGTTGGAAGTCTCATGAACACATCCATCAGCACTAAATAAACCACTAAGGATACTTGCCAAGCGATCGGCTGGTAAAGATTTTATTAACTTACCCAGCTTTTTCGTTGCACCTTTACCTGATGTTAATCCATATTCTTGAGTAAGGTATTCGCGAAAAGATTGTTTATTAGTCACCCACGATCTAACACCAGTCCTCTTGTCAATCCGAATAGATGGTACTCCCTTGGTAGTGGCACTGAAATGATAATCTGTAGCTTCGTGTATTTTTGCCATTTCTGTCACTACTTTTTCCAGAGCCAAAGTTTCATCAGCACCAAAACACACCCCAATGGATTTATCTAAAATCCAGCCATCTCCAATCAACCAACCAATCGCAGCATCACTGAAATTGCGAGAAACGCTATAAAATTCTGGTAAATACCATTCAGGAACTTGAATTTCTAATCGATCTCCTACCTCAATTTCATCTAAAGTCAACCATTGACGATAACGGTTTTGCGAACCATGTCTAACTAAAAATTTATGATCTCCCGTGGCTTCGACCGTACGTCCATTTTTCAGAGTAAGACGATAGACATCTTTAACACCATTGTCGATGAGTTTAGCTGTTTCAAAATGATAGACAGGAGTAAAATCTTGATCGGATTTAAAAGGGACTAATACTCTTTCTCCGTCGCATTCTTCGATCGCCTGCCAACCTTTTTCCGTCATCACTTTTGTTCCTGCTGCCAGACAACAATGTGCCTCTACTCCAGGTTTGACATTCGAGAAGCTTTCGCAACATAAATTAACCCCAGGAATGTATCCTTCGTGCTTATTGGGGTTTGTCCGATTGATCGTGTCTTTAAAAGCGAGATAGGGCATTCCTGTCTCAACCTGGCTTCGCATGATGTGTTTAAACAACTCGCGGGCATCTACCTGCTTGTAGAGCTTAATTTTCTTGTCTAATTCTGCTTCAATGGTTTCATAGGCAGCTTCAAAACTATTTCCCCATTGTTCTGCTAGTTCAATTCCTAGAGTTTCCTTAACTTCATAAGGATCTACCATTGTCCATTTTGCTTTGGCTTCCACTCGGCGCATAAATTCATCGACAATTACCAGTTGAGGAAAGACATCATAGGCTTTACGACGGCGATCGCCATTTTCCGCCTGCATCTCTAAAAATTCAGGAACATCTAAATGCCAGATATCTAAACCAACGGTAACTGCACCAGCTCTACGCCCGCCCTGATTAACCGCGATCGCCGTATCGTTAAGTAGCTTAATCCAAGGAATCACCCCCCCCGAAGCATTATCCTTACCCATTACCCAACTGCCAGTAGCGCGGATGCGACTCACATTTACCCCCACACCACCACCATTCTTGGAAATTCTGGCTGCATTGGTAATCTCGGCAAAAATACTCTCTAAATTATCATCCATGCCGATAATAAAGCAGCTACTCAAAGAGCCGTTAGGAATTCTCAAGTTCGCTAAAATAGGCGTTGCTAAGGAGATTTTACGCTGGGCGATCGCTTCATAAAATGCTCTGGCGACAGTCAATCTAACTTCAGGCTGCTCATTGGAAGCCAACAACAAAGCACAGGTAAGATAAGCTTCTTGCGGTAATTCATCGGTCAACAAATACCGTTTGGTTAACAATACCGCCCCAGCATAATCATAATCTCGATCCCAATCGGGGTTAATCCAAGTTCCTGCCTCAGATAACTCTTCAGTCGAATATTGTAGAATTTGGCGCTCGTAACGTTTTGCAGCTAATTGAAACTTTACTGCTGTGGCATAATTCCCATAGCCAAATCCTCGACTTACCTGAGTGTCTTTCCATAAATTCCAGATATGCAGTCTTCCTGCCACATAACGCCAGGCTGGTTCATCGGGACTGCACATCCCCAACGCACAGTCAATTAAATTATCTTGAATATCTCTAGTAGTAACACCATTCCGCAATCGAGTAGTTAAACCTGCCTCTAAAGTAATGGAGTTAACGTTTTGCCCTGCACAAGCCCATTCAACTACCGCTCGAATTTTAGTTATATCCAGAACAGTAGGTGAGCCATCTCGTCTTACTACTAAAATAGGCGCAGAAGTATTGTCCAATGTTTTGTCAAGTATCTGAGGTAATGTTTGTGTGGCGACTTGACTAGAAGGGCAGGGTTTGCTTTCATCTACTTCTACTTCTAAATTAGCGATTGAAGTTGAGTTGCTGGTTAACGGCGAGGTAGGCTGCATATACTCTGAAGCTAAATTTTAAACTTTATCTACAAACACTACTCGATCTAAATTTCAGATCTGTACAGGAAATTTTCGAGTACGGAAGGCTGATGAAATAACTAGATTCATGTTTGCTTCGTTTACTATAGCTCAAGTTTTGCTATATATAGCGTTTTTTTTTTAACTTTTAGCTTAAATCACTCTATATGTAGGTAGAATTTATCAGACAACAACAGTAATTCTTGATTATAATTAAAGGCTATATTTTAATTTTTCAAGAGAGTTCTCAATCGTGAAAATTAACTTCGTCAGTCAATATCAACTAGATTTATAGATATAGACATATAGACCTGTATCTTTCTAATTGTAGGTAAATACATTACATCTAATGCATTTCCTCTGGTGAAGAGCGGATAGTATAATTTTGAGAATATTCTTGAGCCTATAGCAAAAAATACAAAAATTAATTGAGTTACAGAGTGAATAATCAACCTCATGAAGTTTATTTAAATCATCCTACATTTGGACTTCTCTACAGAATTTGCCTGCTGAAAGACAATCAAGAATTATTTACTACCTTATATGCTCAACGCTTGTTTTTTATTGTAAGCGTTAGTAGCGATGCTTTCGCTTTTGACCCGATTAGCCGAACAGAGGCGCGTATGCTAGTGGAAAGTATGTTGCGAAGATTATTGTTAGACCGAGAAGCAGAAAAACATCAGCAACTACAAACGATTTATCAGCGTACTTTCCTGTAGTTTTTGGATTCAAATTGAAGATTAACCCCATGACAGGTCATATTTCGCAGAAAATTGCTTTAATTAAGCAGCAAATACCCCATAATGTCGAGCTAATTGCAATTACTAAGCAAGCTGGCGTTGAAGCGATGCGGGAGGCTTATGCAGCAGGCATTAGAAATTTTGGCGAAAATCGTCTGCAAGAAGCTCTGTCAAAACAAGAACAGCTAAAGGATTTAACTAATGTCGATTGGCATTTTATCGGGCATATCCAGAAAAATAAAGTGAAGAAAATTATTGAGAACTTCACTTGGATTCATTCAGTAGATAGCTTGTCTTTGGCAGAGAAAATGAACAGCTTGGCAACCCAACTCGATCTGATGCCCAAAGTTTTTCTTCAGGTAAAAGTTTTGCCAGATCCCAATAAATACGGTTGGAAAGTGAGTAATTTATTACAAGATCTAGAACAGCTCAATCAATTTGAACAGCTAAAAATTCAGGGTTTGATGACAATCTTACCCTGGGGTTTATCTGAGGTAGAAATGCTCAAGGCATTTGAAACAGTGGCAGAATTATCTACTGCAATCAGACAAAAGAACTATGCTCACCTCCCTATGACAGAGTTATCGATGGGTATGTCTGGAGATTATAAATTAGCCATTCAGGCAGGAGCTACTAAAATTCGTTTGGGCAGAATAATTTTTGGCGATGGTTAATGTTAATTTGACTAAGGTTATACCCTTAGGCTTGCTGTTTCGTTCAGCAAAACTTCTGCCGCCTCCAGTAATTCTTTGTGAATATCTTTTAAATCTTCTCGGTTATTAAGATAAGTAGTCAATGCTTCGAGGGGATTTAAGGTATTACCGACTCCCAACTCTGGTAAACGAGGGCGGGCTAACTGACTGATTAATTCGGGACGGATACTGTGGCTGTGAGCCGTTTGTAGGACGCGATCTAGGGCGGAGATATTGATCGAATCTAGCTGTTGCGATCGCAATTTATAAATTAAGCGAACCACTTTATCGGTAATATCTTGTTTCGCGATCTCCTCTAGCAACGCCTGTAGCGGATCTTCTGCTTGAGATACGTCAATTTCAATCGTTATAAAAGGGCGAGCGGGTAAAGTACAAAATTCCCAGTCAACTCTACCAGATTCAATTTCTAGGAAGATATAGCCTTTATCTTCTTTTTCTTCACCAAAGTCTACCCGTTCAATGCTGCCTGGATAAATGACAGGAGGATCGTTACTAGGGTTGAGGTTTTGATGTTTATGGACATGACCTAAAGCTACATAGTCGAACTCTTCACGAATTAGCATCGACATGGGAATCGTAAAACCTTTGCCGACGGCGAGAAACTTTTCTGCCCCCAGAGTAGCGCGATCTGCCATTAAATGAGCTAGTAAAACTGTAGGTAGCTGAGGATCGAGACGACGTATTTCTGCTTCTAACACAGGCTGCAATTTCTGAATCAGCATCTCGTTGACTTGAGCTAGAGCTAATCCTTCGGTTTCGGGACGAGTTAGGAGAGTGGAGCGATTTAACCAGGGCAGGGTAATTACTTGCACAGCACCATTTTGAGTATCTAGACGGTGAGTGGCGATCGTATCCCCAACAATAAAACCAGGCACTACTAAGGTGCGGTAAATTGAGAGACTAGCCCCACCATTTCCTTGAGAATGTTGATCGTGATTACCTACCAACAAAATTGCAGGTATGTTCGCATCTGCTAAACGACGAAACTGGCTGGCAAAAGCCTCATGGACATAGGGTGCAGGAGTAGCATCGGGAAAAGCATCTCCACCAAACAAGACCAGATCTACAGGTTCGGCGATCGCTCGATCAATACAAATCTTGAGGCTATTAACAAAGTCTTCTAGTCTAGTATTGATGCCCGTTTGAGGATTAATTTTACCGTGAGAAAATCCACTTCCCAAATGAATATCCGATAGGTGGAGAATTTTAATCATAAGACTAAGTTTGATTGTTACTGAAATGATTATGGATCTATTTTGGGAATGATAAATACAAGGCTGATTTAATGAAGCAATAATTCAGCTTACTTTAGTTCTAATTTGGATTCAAGCAAATGGCTTTTATTTATACTTTGCTATCGATAACGATGGTTATTTTACTGCTAGTCTGTATTATTTTTATGGTTGGTGTGAGAATTTACAATAGCTTGATTGCTCAAAAAAATCAGGTTAGTAAGTCTTTTTCAACTGTTGATGTTTTACTCAAAAAAAGGTGGGACTTGATTCCCAATTTAGTGGCAGTAGTTAAAAATCATATGCAGTTTGAGCAGCAAACTTTGGCTGAAATTACTAGATTGCGATCGCAAGTTATGTCTGGTGATATTAGTAATGACCAAAGACTTACTCTCGAAAATCAAATCTCTCGCACCATGGGTAATATTGTGGTGCAAATTGAAAACTATCCTGAGCTTAAATCAGATCGGCACGTCACCCAGTTACTCGAATCTCTCAATGAAACCGAAGAACAAATTTCCGCAGCAAGACGTTTTTATAATACTGCGGTGACGGAATATAACAATGCTCTGGAAATGTTTCCTAGTAATTTAGTGGCTAATTATATGCGCTATCAAGCAAAAGAATTATTTGTCACTCCTGCGGAGGAAAGAAATAACGTCAATGTCGGCGAGTTACTCAATTAGTTTTTCCTTTTTTCCTTTCTCCCTTTCTTTCTGTCCCCCTTTTCTTTTTTCCTGTGGATAAACCCTTATCACTCTCAGAAATAGATCGACTGTATCTTCAAGGCGATCGCAATTTACATCAGAAAAAATTTCCCGCAGCGATCGCAATTTTTGAGCAACTGTTAGAGATAGTAGATCCTAGTAGTCGGTTATATTTTGATGTTCAACGAGGTTTAATCAAAGCCTATCAGCAGAATCAAGAGTTGGATAAAGCGATCGCTCTTTGTCAGTCAGTAGCGGAGAGTGATATTGCCAGTACTGCACTATGGGGACAACATTTTTTAGCCGTCTTATCTACCGATTTTTTAATACCCATTGATAATCAGCAGGAATTTGTAGACGAAGTTGTGACCGCACCAGCGATTAAGCCTAAAACCCTATCTCAATTTAAACAGTACTGTGAGGCTCATCTCCTAGAAGAACTTCAGGCTTTAGAACACAAAAGAAAATATACCCTCAAAACTATTTTTGTGTCAGGTATTTTTTGCCTAATCATTACTTGGTGTTTCTGTTGGGCTGTATCTATGTGCTTGAGCAGCAATATTTCTGTTTTTTTCTATCTTCTTTCCCTCTTGTTTACTCTTCCCGCCTGGGTCATTTTTTGCCGTGGCTGTATTCACAACTATAAAATTGGTTTTAAAGGCAACATTATTGAGAAGATCATCGATTTCATTGGCGATTACACCCCTTCTAGTGCGATGCACAGCGAGTCCTTGAGGGCAACCGCTGCGAGTACATTTCGCGATCGCCATCACCTTCATTATGCTGCTCATCTATTTTTGGAAAATAAACGTCAAACCATACTTGCCCTCACTCGTAGCCAGATCCTTAACGATGAACTGCAAGAACCCGATTATTTAGAACAGGAAGATTGTGTTTACGGTACGATTGGCAACACTAGTATTTTCTTTGCCGAGATTTTGGCGGAAAGAAGAACAGGAGGGCATTTCGATGAGTTTGCCAGAGAGACATATAGTAGTAAATCTGTTTTATTTCAGGGTTTATTTTTTGAAGCCAAGTTTGCTAAAAATTTTGTCAGTCGTACTTTTGTGATGCCCAATGATCTCCAAGGAAAAATTGCCCCATTGCATAGTTGGCGGGGAGAACCGATTAAGCTGGAAGATCCTGAATTTGAGCGCCTGTTTCGAGTTTACGGAGATAGTCAACTTGAATCTCGCTATATTCTCTCGACTAACTTGATGGCTCGTTTGGTAGAGTTTAACCAAAAAGCTAGACGCAAAGTATATCTTTCTTTTGTTGAGGGGTTTTTATACATTGCCATTCCCTACCGTCACAATCTCTTTGAACCTAGATTGTTTAAAAGCATGATGTCTTTTACTCCTTTAAAAGAGTATTTTCAAGACTTTCAGTTAATGATCGGCATTGTCGAAGATTTGAACCTAAATCGTCGTATTTGGGGACAATGAGCAATGAGCAGCAATTAGTTCAGATGTCTATTGTGAGGGTTTAAATGACCTGTAAGTTAAAAACCACTAAAATGCTTAAAGATGAATTTTTTAAAATGAGAACATGAATCCCGATCAAGTAAACTGCGCGGTAGATTGCGCTCAGGGCTGTATTTTAAGCGATCGCTGTCCCCATAAAGAGTATCAAAACAAGGCTGCTAATTTTATTAAAGATACTTCGTTAGACAAGATGCTAGAAATAGCGGAAATAGCCAAAATGAAAAAAATCTCCGAACCGCCAAAGTGGGTGATTCCCGACGATATCTAAAGATTTAAGTATATTTGCGATTAGACTAATTAACATATAGGGGGTAGATTAGATTCGACTTAGACAATGCGTTACTAGTTTCTTCGGAGCGAAATATTACAGTGGGTTTTTTTAATCGTTTTAAACTTTCGCGGGATATGGGTATCGATCTCGGTACTGCGAATACTTTGGTCTATGTATCTAGCAAAGGCATTGTTTTGGAAGAACCTTCTGTAGTCGCGATCGAACGCAAAACAGAATACCCCAGAGCATTTGGTAAAGAAGCAAAATTACTGCTGGGACGTTCCCCCGAAAATATTGAAGCCTTGCGTCCTCTCAAAGATGGTGTAATTGCTGACTTTGACGCAACAGAAGCGATGATCCACGAATTTATTAAACGGGCTTTTGAAGGTAATCCTTTGGTACATCCACGGATGGTAATTGGCATTCCTAGTGGCGTAACTAAACTAGAACGTCGTGCAGTGATTGAAGCTGCCACCAATGCAGGAGCAAGGGAAGTGAACTTGATTGAAGAACCGATTGCCGCAGCAATTGGTGCGGGTTTACCCGTTACAGAAGCGACAGGCAATATGATTATCGATATTGGTGGTGGAACTACTGAAGTTGCTGTAATTAGCTCTCAAGGGAAAGTAATTAGTGAATCGATTCGCATTGCAGGAGATGAATTGACAGAAGCGATCGCCAATCAAATTAAGCGAGAGCATAAATTAGCGATCGGCGAAAATACAGCAGAGATGATTAAGTTCAAAATCGGTTCGGCTTATCCTATCGATGAAAGCGATCGCACAATGGAAGTACGAGGTTTACACCTAATTTCAGGACTACCTAGTACGGTGGAAGTAAGCGAATCAGAAATCAGGGAATGTCTCAAAGACTCCGTAAGAAGTATTATTGAAGCGGTTAAGCGTACTCTAGAGCAAACTCCTCCCGATTTGGCTGCCGATATCATCGATCGCGGCATCATGTTGGCAGGAGGCGGTGCTTTGCTTAGGGGAATCGATATTTTAATCAGTCATGAAACAGGGATCGTGACTCATATTGCAGCCGATCCTTTGAAATGTGTGGTGTTAGGTACAGGTAAAGTTTTGGAAGACAAAACTTTTGATCGCGTCTTTAGCGATACTTCTGTACTGAGATAATCAGACGAGCTTTTTTTACAATCTCTAATACTGTCAGAAAATTAATTGGGATAACTATCGTATGAGTCGCTGGTGGGACAGATATGGGTTTCGCACAATCATAATTATCGTTGCTCTAATTATTGCTCTAGGGATCAAGCAAACTCAGGCTGCATTTCTCTCCGAAGCTTATTACTTTGTAGTTAGACCATTTCAATCTCAAACACAATTTACGCTAGAAGATCGGCTAACTAATGCCAGAATTTTAGAGTTAGAGCAAAACGTGGCGGAGTTAGAGCAGCAGAATCGGCAGTTAAAGCAATCGTTAGATTATGCTGAAACTCAACCAGTTAAAACTATTGCTGCTCCTGTAATCGCTCGTAGTCGCGATCGCTGGTGGGATCGAGTTACTTTGGGTAAGGGGAGCGAAGATGGGGTCAAACCTGGCTATATTGTTACGGGGATCGGTGGCTTAGTGGGGCGAGTTACTCACGTTACTCCTCATACTAGCAAGGTACTGTTAATTAGTGATAGTACCAGTCGAGTGGGGGCAATTCTCAGTCGCAATCGTCAGTTTGGCTATCTTAGAGGCAAAAGTTCATCTACAGTTGTGATGCAGTTTTTTCATCAGGTGGCAGGGATTAAGCCTGGAGATGAGATTGCAACTTCTTCTTTGAGTAAACTTTATCCTCCTGGTTTGGCGATTGGAAAGGTTAAATCTGTGCATAAAAACCAAGGTGCTATCGTTGAAGTGGAATTGAGCGCGCCGATTGATGTTTTGGAATGGGTAGTGATTCAGCCGTTCGCATCTAAGTTGGGTAGTAGGTAGTAGGTAGTAGGTAGTAGGTAGTAGGTAGTAGGTAGTAGGTAGTAGGTAAATAATGCAGCGTCACAAACAGAGATCATTTGATATTTTGAAGGTAATTAATTTACTGTTTATTACTATTTCAATCGCTGTCTGCATTGTTTTGATGCTGGTGAATATTCCAGGAATGGAGTTATTAGAAGTAAATCCGAACTGGTTATTAATTTGGATTGTTGCTTGGAGTATTAACAAAACGGCGTGGTCAGGAGCGATCGCTGGCTTGATGATCGGCTGTATTTATGACGGTATTACTCTTAGCGCACCCTCGCATATTCTCAGTTTTGTGGTGGTAGGAGTTTTAACCTCAAGTCTCAAGACGCAAAAGTATTTAGGGGAAGATTTTATTTCTGTCGCCTTTGTAGTGTTTTTTATGACATTTTTATCCGAAGCTATTTTTGCTTTACAGTATGGTCAAGAACACTCAATCAATTTAACTGATTTACTACAAAAATATCAGCAGGTAGTTGTTATTTCGGCAATTATTACTAGTCTTTGGAGTCCTGCTTTTTATTATCCTCTTAATCTTTGGCAGAAAAAACTAGGATTATGGAGAAAAAAATTAAGCTAATTTAAACCTTGTCCAGTTTGAAAAGTTGAGTTTTGAGCCTGGGGTTCGGAAATTAATACTAAAACGGAATTTTTAGATACAAAACTACGAGTTTCAATGTGAATGGGGTTTAAACTAACATGAGTTCGACTTTAACTTTGCTCTTCTTCAAGCTGATAAACACTTATAGCTGCAAGTATTAGAGCTACAAAAGTTAAAGCTGTTCTGAGCCAATTCCAATTTGACCATGTGATTAATTTAGGTACAACTAAAGACAATTCAATAGTTTTATCTGACAATAAAGCATTTGCTGAAGCAAAATAGATAGGATAGGTTATTGAAGTCAAAAAAATTGCAATAGTTGCTATAGTCCAAATAATTTTGGTATTTGCTTTGCTTTTCCATGAAACAATCAAAGTAATTAAAGTTGTCAAGAATGCTATTAGGTTTAGAGGAATCATTAAGGTTGGAAACCTAAGAAAATTAACCTCAAACCATTCAAGAAAATAATTAGGTTCAGACGATAGCCAAAAGGGAACAATGACAATAGCAATAAACAGAAATGTTCCTGTAAAGATAGCTAAAGAAATCAAAGAAAGAACTTGCAGAATTTTTAAGGTTTTCATATTCATACATCTGATTCAAAGAAAAGAATAATCTGTATAACCTACTGCTGCCTCTTCATTATCACCTCTGCCGTAAAAAGTTCTGGGGTTAGGTTCATTTAAGGGAGCATTAATACTAAATCTTTTGACTAGATCGGGATTAGCTAAATATGGTCTACCGAAAGAAACTAACTCCGCATTGCCAGAAGCGATCGCGCTTTCTCCTGTCTCTTTGTTATAACCACCATTAGTAATGATATTTCCTTGATAGAGAGGACGAAAAACTGGTAAAACGGGGTTAATTACTTTACGAGTATTTATATCAACTTCATTGGCTTCCATTAGATGGATGTAACCTAGATTAAAATTATTCAAAGCTTTGATTACATAACCAAAAGTCGCTTGAGGATCGGAATCAAACATCCCATAAAAAGTATTGCTGGGAGATAATTTAATTCCAACGCAATCTCCTCCCCAAACTTGAGTTACTGCTTCGACTACTTCTAGTAAAAAACGAGCGCGATTTTCAATTGAACCACCATACTTGTCTTGGCGTTGATTTGAACCATCCTGTAAAAATTGATCGATTAAATAACCAAACGCACCGTGTAACTCTACTCCGTCAAAACCAGCCTGTTGCGCATTGACTGCTGCTTGACGAAATTGGGCAATAATTTCGCGAATTTCCGAGGTTTCTAAAGCACGGGGGATTTCTAGATCTACTTTCCCAATGGGAGTATGTAATTGACCTGTAGCTGCGATCGCACTTGGCGCAATCGGTTTTTCTCCATTAAGTAAAGCTGAATGAGCAACTCTACCACTATGCCAAATTTGTAAGAATATTTTACCACCCTGAGCGTGAACTGCATCGGTAACTAGTTTCCAGCCTTGAATTTGTTCTTCGTTATAGATGCCAGGTACATTCATATATCCCTGACTCAAAGGCGAAATCATCGTGCATTCAGTAATAATTAAACCAGCAGTAGCCCGTTGAGCATAGTATTCTGCCATCAATTCAGTGGGAACTGTGCCATCAGCACGTAAGCGAGTCATGGGAGCCATCACCATACGGTTGTCTAAATTATTTGAGCCTAATTGCCAAGAGTCAAAAAGATTAGAGTTCATAATTTCGATTTAGTTGATTTTTGTTTGAGTATTGGAATAGGAAACAGAAATATTGATCGAGCCTTCATTTAACAACCAGGGTTGAATTTGGTATTCTCGTACCTGATTTTGATGTAGTGGATCTCGATCGGCGATCGCTTTAGCTGCTGTAACAGACTCAGCGCGGATGATAATCATGCCATTACCAGCAAAATATTCTCCATCTTCGCTAAATAAAGGCCCTGCACCAAATAAAGTTCCTTGAGTTTCTAAAGAGTGTAAGTATTCAAAATGTGCGGGTAAAAATTGATTGACAGATTCTAGATCTTTAATCGCAGTTGAGGTAATTACATACAAAAGCTTTGCTAGAGAAGTCTTTTGAGACTTTTCAATAATTGTCGTGGCAGATACTTGCTCCATCTTTAATTCACTATTTATAGACACTTCACTGAAGGTTGCTGAATCAAAGCATGAGAATTAACTTGGTTATTCCTACCTGAAATCAGCAATACTCCTTACTGATATGATTAAGCCAATCGATGTCATCAATCAAGAAGGTACTCAAAAGTAAGCTACATACCCAATGGTGCGTAAATTAATCCGTAATCGTCCAGAACCAGAGATATTCACCCTTAATTGTCCTACCCAACAAGTTTTAGATATTATCGGCAATAAATGGAGTGTAATTATTATTTATTGTCTTGCTTATCAAACCAGACGTTATAAACAATTGGAACGTAAAATCGAAGGGATTTCTCAAAAAGTTCTGACTCAAACTCTGCGTAGATTAGAACAGAATGGCTTGGTTAAGAGAAAAGTTTATCCCGCAGTTCCTTTGCAGGTTGAATATTCTCTCACGCCTTTGGGTGAAACCCTAGTTGAACCTTTATCTTTACTGGCAGAATGGAGCGAACAAAATATCTCAAAATAAATTAAGAAATTAAATGCTTGAAAATTCTGCTGTAACTATCCAAGAAGCGATCGCCAAATTACGACAGTTAGTGCAATTGGAAATACAGCATAGTTGGCGGGATTTAGGCAACGCAGACAATAATTTAGCTGATGTTAATCTGATTAAATATCCCATAGCTACCCTGAATGACAAAGGCTATCTGGTTTTTCCTCCAGGAAAAGAGGTTAAATGGCTGGCACAGCAGATTATTATCCCTCAAACACTACAGGGTTATCCAATAGCGGGGTTGAGTTTACATTTAGTCTTGACTTGGTGGGCAGCGGATGCTCAAATCTTTATTAACGGGGAGTTGGTGCAGCAGGGGGATTTGTTTGATTCTTCAGCACGGATACTAATTACGGATTATGCTCAACCAGGACGAGAATATCTGGTTGCTATTCGTCTGGTAAGTCCTAATCATGACATTGGGGCATTAATGCGATCGCATTTGATTTACGAACAAGTAAATACTCCCCAAAAAATCGACCCTGGTTTAGTTGCGGATGAAATCACTGTCTTAAGCAAATATCTCTCTGAATTTAAACCCGCAGATCTAGATGTATTAGCAGCAGCCTTAGATGGGTTTAACTGGCATAATCTGCAACAGGCTGATAAGTTTACAGAAGATTTGGCGCAATTGCGATCGCACTTATTACCCCTGGCGCAGGATATTAAACAACGTCGTTTTAATTTACTCGGTCATGCTCACTTGGACATGGCTTGGTTATGGACAACTGACGAAACCTATGAAGTTGCGGAACGAACTTTTAAATCTGTCCTGAATTTACAGCAAGATTTTCCCGCCCTTACTTTTGGTCACACTAGTCCAGCATTGTATGAATGGATCGAGAATAATCGTCCTGAGTTGTTTCGATTAATTCAAAATGCTGTCAGGTCAAATAAATGGGAAATATTGGGGGGGATGTGGGTTGAACCTGAAACTAATTTGGTATGTGGTGAGTCGTTAATTCGGCAGCTAATTTATGGACAGCAATATTATCAGGAGAAGTTTGGCGAGATCGCTAAAGTTGCTTGGCTACCCGATAGCTTTGGTTTTACCTGGCAACTACCCCAAATTATGCAGCAGTGCGGAATTGAATATTTTGTGACGGGTAAACTGCACTGGAATGATACGACTAAGTTTCCTCATGGTTGTTTCTGGTGGGAGTCTCCCGACGGGACGCAGTTATTAACTCTAATGTCTCCTCCCAATGTGACGGGAGTAATGGATACTAACCCTCTTACCATGACTAACTATGCAATTGATTGGGAGGTGCAGACGGGTTTACAAGAGATATTTTGGCTACCAGGAGTCGGCGATCATGGCGGAGGACCAACTAGAGATATGTTAGAGGTTGCTGCTAAGTGGCATAACTCCCCGTTTTTTCCGCAGATTGATTTTGTTACGGCAACTGATTATTTAAAGCGGATTAGTTGTGTTGAAGGTAGCAAAGAGAAGTTCCCGCAGAATTGTCCAGGCACAAAGGGAGATAAAGAGAGTACGCAAAAAACTCAGCATCAGTTTCCTATTTGGCAAGATGAATTATATTTAGAACTGCACCGTGGTTGTTATACGGTTCATGGGGAGCAGAAGAGATATAATCGCCGTTGTGAAAGATTACTTTATGAGGCGGAATTGTGGTCAACTCTGGCAACTCTGCTTTGTGAAGACAGGTTTGATATCCGCGCACTATTTTCCAATATAAAAAATATAATCGAAAAAGAAGGTTTTTGTCAAGCAGATACTCAGCAGCTGATCGGAATTGCCTGGAAGAAAGTTTTATTTAATCAGTTTCATGACATCTTACCTGGAACATCGATCGCCGAAGTATTTACCGAAGCTAATCGTGACTGGGAGACAGCGATCGCTTTGGGGGAAAGTCTTTTGCAACACGCTTTAGATACCATTGCTTTAAATATCAAACTTCCCGAAGCGCCTGAAGCTGAGGCGATACCGATAGTTGTGTTTAATTCTCTAAACTGGGAGCGATCGCAAGTAGTAACTTTAGAAGATCATAGATTTAATCATGACAATTTCGTTTTTTGGCTCTGGGATGATCAGGGAAACAAGATTTCTACTAACAGCAATCAAGCAGGCAAATTAAGCTTTCTGGCGCAAAATGTTCCAGGAGTAGGCTATAGTCTGTATTGGCTGTGTCAAGCATCAGGTAGTAAATCAAAGAGCGAGTTTAGTAATAATTACCAGTTAGAAAATAATTATTTAAAAGTTGTTGTTAATCCGCAAACGGGTGATTTAAATAGTATTTTTGACAAGCTCAACGAGCGAGAAATATTGCGATCGCCTGGTAATAAGCTAGAGGCTTTTACAGACCAAGGGCAGTATTGGGACGCTTGGAACATCGATCCAGAATATGCACAAAAGCAATTATCTGACACCAAACTAAAATCAATTGAGTGGTTAGAAAATAGCGAATTAAGACAAGTAATTAGAGTAGTTAAACAGTTTAATAGTTCACAATTTATCCAAGACTATAGCTTAGAAAAGCAGGCAAATCTCTTAACTATAAAAAATACCGTAGATTGGCAGGAAACCCATGTCATGGTCAAGGTAGCATTTCCCTTAAATCTAACTAGTAATTATGTTACTTACGAAATCCCCTGTAGCACAATTAAGCGCACTACAAAACCTGAGACAGCAGCAGAGAAAGCGCAGTGGGAAGTATCAGCCTTGAACTGGGCAGATTTAACCGACACACAAGCAGATTACGGAGTTAGCTTACTTAATGATTGCAAGTATGGTTATGATGCTCAACCAAATCAACTACGCTTAACTTTATTACGAGCGGCTACCTGGCCAGATCCCCAAAGCGATCGCGGCATCCATCATTTTACCTATTGTATCTATCCCCATCAAAATAGCTGGCAAGAAGCTAACACTGTCCAAAAAGGTTATGAATTAAATACGCCCTTGCAGACAGTAATTATCGAGCGATCGCAGCAAAAGAATCTAAATAATCAGCAATTACCCATCAGAAGCGAACTATTAAACTTATCTGCGGATAATTTAATTTTAATAGCGTTGCAGCTATCTAATAACCAAAACTTAATTGTGCGTTGCTATGAAGCTTTGGGAAAAGAAGCAAAGATCGAGCTTATAAGTGACGTAAATTTAGAGTTGGATTGTCAAATTGATTGTTTAGCTAGAGAACAGATTAAACATGAACAACATGAACAACTCAAGCAAATTAAACCGCATAAAATTAGTAGTTTTAAACTCAAAAAATATCTTCAAAGAAAATCAATCTAAGTTAAGCATCTAATCTAATAATTAACAATCAATAATTAAAATTTTTATTAGGATACAGTTTAAAAGTATGAATCTTAATAGGTCTGTTGCATGAATAAAAGAACGCTCATTTTTTCTTTAATCTTGCTTATTTTCCCTTTCGGACAAGTAGTTTACCATAATTCAGATAAAAACTCTTAAACCTACTCTGTGATTTTTACTAAAATTGCCTTAAACTTTACTATGTTATTGCAATGCAGTCCAATGATAATTTGTCGATCTTAGCCTATGTTTAGATTTATCCCTATCTGAGGACAAGTCACCAAAAGGTGTAAGAGACAGATTTATCCTGGAAATACCAAAATATAAATAACAGATAACTATTATCTAAAAAAGCTTCATGGAAGTTATTCAAACCAAAATTCCCGATGTTTTAATTATTGAACCTCAAGTCTTCGGTGATGAGCGCGGTTTTTTCTGGAAAGCTTTAATGAAAAAACTTTTAGAGAGAAAACTGGGGTAACGGTTAATTTCGTCCAGGATAATCAATCTCGTTCGGCTCAAAATGTATTGCGGGGTTTACATTATCAAATCCAAAACCCTCAAGGAAAATTGGTGCGGGTGACGAGCGGTTCAGTATATGATGTGGCGCTAGATATTCGTAAGAGTTCACCAACTTTTGGACAATGGACGGGATGCCTTTTAAGTGAAACTAACTACAGACAACTCTGGGTTCCTCCTGGTTTTGCTCACGGGTTTGTGGTTTTATCAGAAATAGCAGACTTTTTATATAAGACAACTGATTATTACTCACCAGAACATGAACGTTCTATTTTGTGGAACGATCCCGCCCTTGATATAGATTGGAAAATCGTGGGTGAACCAGTGCTATCGGCAAAAGATCGCTCTGGCTTACCTTTAGAAAAAGCTGAGGTGTTTGCATGAACAAAATATTGTTAATTGGCATCACAGGACAGATAGGAAAAGAACTACAAAAGACTCTACCTACTATCGGCGAAGTGATTGGTGTTGGTCGTCAATCACTAGATTTAAGCCAACCTGAACAAATTCAGGAGCGAATCGCCGAAATTAAGCCTGATGTGATTGTTAATGCTGCTGCCTATACTGCCGTAGATAAATCGGAAAGTGAATCTGATCTGGCTAGGGCAATTAATGCCACAGCACCCAAAGCGATCGCTCTTGCAGCTCAAAATGTTGGTGCAAAAGTACTGCATATTTCCACCGACTATGTGTTTAATGGACAAAACCATACTCCTTATCAAGAGTGCGATCGCACCGATCCCTTGGGAGTATACGGTAAGTCTAAACTACTAGGAGAAATTGGGGTGAGAGAAAATTGCGATCGCCATTTAATTTTGCGTACTGCTTGGGTATATGGTTCAAGGGGTCATGGTAATTTTGTCAAAACCATGCTGCGGTTGGGTGCAGAACGAACGGAGTTAAAGGTAGTTGCCGATCAGATTGGTAGTCCTAGTTGGTCTTATGATATTGCAATCGCAATTACTCAGTTACTAGACAAGTCTTTGGCTGATGAGAGTATCAACGGGATATATCACTTTACTAATAGTGGTGTTGCTAGCTGGTACGATTTAGCCCTAGCAACTTTTGACGAAGCTAAACAACTAGGTTTTCCTTTAAAAGTTGAACAGGTTGTACCCATCACTACTGCTGAGTTTCCTACTCCCACTCAACGCCCAGCCTATTCCGTCTTAGCTAAAACTAAAATCACCCAAACACTAGGAATTCATCCTCCCTACTGGCGAGATTCTCTAATCAAGATGTTAACCGAATGGCAGTCTTTAGCTAATAGCTAATAGCTAAAACAGTCTCAACCTAAACGAAGCTAGCCAATTACAAGTATTAAAAATGAAAGCAATTATTCTATCTGGGGGAAAAGGTACGAGATTACGTCCCCTGACTTATACAGGTGCAAAACAGTTAGTTCCCGTCGCCAATAAACCGATCCTTTGGTATGGCATCGAGTCGATCGTTGCCGCAGGAATTAGCGAAATCGGCATTATTATTAGTCCTGAAACGGGGGGGGAAGTACAGAACAAAACAGGAAATGGCGATCGCTTTGGGGCAAACATTACCTACATTCGTCAAGATGAGCCTTTAGGACTGGCACATGCAGTTAAGGTGGCGCAACCCTTTTTAGGGGATTCTCCTTTTGTGATGTATTTAGGAGATAACCTAGTTCAGAGTGAACTCGATTTATTTATTGATAAGTTTAAAGCGCAACATTTAGATGCTCTAACCTTACTGTGTGAAGTAGAAAACCCCAGTGCCTTTGGGGTGGCGCGGGTAGATGAAGGTGGCAAAGTTTTAGAATTAATTGAAAAACCGCAAAATCCGCCGTCTAATTTAGCTTTAGTGGGAGTTTATCTATTCTCGCCCAAGATTCATCAGGCGATCGCCAATATCCAGCCGTCTCCTAGAGGAGAGTTAGAAATCACCGATGCGATCCAGTATTTAATCGATCAACAAGAGGCAGTAGCTTCCCACAGATTACAAGGATGGTGGCTCGATACAGGGAAAAAAGACGACCTGTTAGCAGCCAATCAGATTATTCTCGATACTTGTCTAGAATCTACCCATGAAGGAGCGATCGATGATCAGAGTAAAATTAGTGGTCGAGTACATGTCGGGCAAAACTCTCAGATCATCAATTCAATGATTCGTGGACCCGTTACTATTGGTAAAAACTGCAAGATTCAAAACTGTTTTATCGGTCCTTATAGCAGCATTGCCGATAACACCACCCTAATCGACATTGATATTGAGCATAGCGTCGTGCTTCAAGGAGCAACCTTAGAAGGAATTAGTTCTCGGATTGTCGATAGTCTGATTGGCGAAAGAGCGCACCTGAAGGTTGCACCTCAACGCCCAAAAGCATTGCGGTTTATGATTGGTGACGATTCCCAAATAGAATTAACCTAATACACCTGATGTGAATTAGCTTGTGGTCAAATCAGCTAAAAACGATATTAGTATCAATTCATGCTTCAAATCAGCAAAGCCTAAAATATATGCAGCAAAATAATCATAAAATACCCCGAAATCTTTTAATTACAGGAGGTGCAGGGTTTATTGGTTCTAACTTTGTTTATCATTGGAGTAAAAGTTATCCCAACGATCGCATTGTGGTCTTAGATGCTTTGACCTATGCAGGAAATAGAAGCACCCTGGCTAGTTTAGAAAATAATCCTCAGTTTAAATTTGTTCAAGGAGATATCTGCGATCGCACTTTGATCGATAATCTTTTAGAATCAGAAAATATTGATACCGTCGCGCACTTTGCTGCTGAGTCTCATGTCGACCGTTCCATCTTAGGGCCTGGGGCATTTGTGCAGACTAATGTGGTGGGAACTTTTACCCTCTTAGAAGCCTTTCGCCAACGCTGGAATCAAAGAGAACAACCCCAAAGCGATCGCTTTCTGCACGTTTCCACCGATGAAGTTTATGGCAGCCTAGAAGCAGACGATCCCGCCTTTACCGAAACTACGCCCTATACTCCCAATAGTCCTTATTCCGCCTCCAAAGCGGGAAGCGATCATCTAGCGCGGGCATATTTCCATACTTACGGTATGCCTACCATAATTACCAACTGTTCCAATAATTATGGCCCGTTCCATTTTCCTGAAAAGTTAATTCCTTTGACCTGTATTAATATCCTGTTAGGAAAACCTCTACCCGTATACGGTGATGGACAAAACATTCGGGACTGGCTCTATGTCGAAGATCACTGTCGGGCATTAGACGTGGTGATTCATCGTGGTACGCCAGGAGAAACGTATAACGTAGGGGGAAATAACGAGGTAAAAAACCTCGATCTAGTGCAACAACTGTGTGAATTGATGGATGAACTAGCGCCAAATCTCCCTGTACGCCCCTCAAAAAACCTGATTACCTTTGTAAAAGACCGCGCAGGACACGATCGCCGTTATGCGATCGACGCTAGTAAAATCAAGCGAGAATTAGGCTGGAGTCCCCAAGAAACAGTCGAGGGCGGTTTACGACGCACTGTAGAATGGTATTTAGCTAACCAAGATTGGTGGCAGCCTTTACTTAGTGATGAGTATAAAAATTACTACGACCAAGTGTATGCCTAAATAGCTATGATGCGAAGGACGGACGTGCCTTAGCTTCGCGTCGTCCGTGATAGACACCTTCGGACGATGCGAAGCGAGTGTGACCGAAGGGAATCCTTTAGGGCTTTAGTATAAGATTCGCGTCGGATGAGGATTCCCAAGATTGCTCTTTGAGCTTCCTCTTTTTACGACTTTATGAAAATGGTAAGGTTTCAAAAAGCCTAATTTCTGTGGCTTTGAGCAATTTACTACAGAATATCAGTCAAAAAACAATTAATTAAAGTGGTCAATTAGCTAATTCAATGTTAAGTTCTGCGATTAGTTGCACCCATAAGTTAATTTTTTTTCACCTGATTTGAAAATGCTCCAAGTCGACGAGGCTCAAGCTTGTTTAGAACAAGCACAACAATACTGGCAGTCTAAGCAATGGCAGAAGACTATTCAAACCTGCGCTCAAGCTCTTGTTTTAAATCAACATTCCCCTCTAGCTCATAAGCTGATGGAGATGCTCTGCAACGAACTAATCAAGCAAAAGAAGCGATTGGCTATTATGAAGAAGCGATTAAGCTTCAGCCTAATTTTGTGGAAGTTTATGCCAACTTGGGAACTCTCTACGTCCATCAACAAAATTATCAGCTAGGGATCAACTATTATCAACAGGCGCTTAAGATCGACCCTAATTTAACTGCGGTTAAGAAGCATTTGGCTAGAGCCAGATTGCTATCACAGCAACACATTTCTCAAAATGACCAAATTTCGCCCCAAGTTAATTTAATAGATACTTATTTGGAACAGGGGCGGAATTTACAACAGCAGGGAGAATTTAAAGCCGCTTTAGAACAATATTTGACAGCAGCCAAACTTAAACCCCAGCGGGTCGAAACCTACAAAGAAATTCTAAAGCTCTGTGAAAGCTTGGGATTATGGTCGGAGGCAGCTAAATACTGTCGTCTTATTTTAAAGTTGACCAACGGTAGTAATAATATTCAAGCAGTAGATCGGCGATCGCTAAATTCTCCACAAGCTTTAGATTTAAGTGCGATTCCTGTTAAAAAAGCTGCTTGTGACTCACCGCAGTCTAATGAATTATTACAGGGTAAAAGTTTTGCCAGTCAAGGTCAGCACCAGTCGGCTATTGCCTGCTATCGTCGAGCAATTAAGCAACAGCCTAAGTTAATTGAGGCTTATCTGGCTTTGAGCGAGTTATTAATCCAATCGGGTCAGCTAAAAGCGGCAATTTCCTGCTATTTATTAGGTTTAAAACAGCAACAGCATCCTCAACTATATTTTGCCTTGGGTAATATTTATCAAGGGATACAGCAGTGGTCACGGGCTGTCTTATGCTATCAAAAAACAGTTCAATATGATCCTCAGCATGTCCAAGCCTATCATGAATTAGGAGAAGTACTCAGCCAGCAAAAACAATGGTCAGATGCGGTTAAGGCTTATAGTCAGGCGATCGCCAAAAAACTAAAGTTTCTTGGTCATACAATAATCTTGGCTATGCTTTGATCCAATTAGCTAGATGGTCAGAAGCGATTCCTGCATATCGACAGGCAATTAAACTCAATCCTGATTTTCCCTGGTCGTATTATAATTTGGCTGAAGCCTATGGCAAGTTAGGTCGATGGGGGGAAGCGATTCCTGCATACCAACAGGCAGTTGAACTTCAAGGGGATTTGCCCCAAGTACAGCAAAAGTTAGGGGAGGCTATATATCGTCGTAGTGAGCAGGATCGTCAGCAAGCCTTAGATTATTTTCTACTAGCTATCAAACAAGATCCCCATAATCCTGATGTTTATCATCAAGCTTTGGCGATCGATAATCGCAATGTAGCTTTATATCTTAAGTTAGGAGATATTTTGGCAGAGTCGGGTAAACCAGATCAGGCTCTAGTTACTTATCAAATGGCACTTCAGGTACAGCCTAAGAATATCGATGTTTTGAGCAGAATTCAGCAATATCAGGGAAATTATGCTCTATCTAAAGCAGTTACGCCCATCATTCCCGACCCAATCGACTGTGTTGCCTTTGCTGCTGAGTTACAGCAATTTTTACCTCACAGCAAGACTCCAGAAGTGTCGATTATTATTCCTGTTTATAATCAGTTAGATTACACTCTTAGATGTCTTAAGGCGATCGCTGCCAACTTTGATCGCTCTATTCCTGTCGAAATTATTGTGGTTAACGACTGTTCGACGGATCAAACTGAGGCAATCATTTCATCTCTGAAGGGCGTTAATTTAATCAATCAACCATCCAACCAAGGCTTTATTTGTGCCTGTAATCAGGGGGCAGCGATCGCTAAAGGTAAATATCTTTATTTTCTCAACAACGATACGCAGATTAGGGCGAACTGTATTGCCAGTTTGGTTCAAGTTTTGGCGGAAAACGATTCAGTTGGGGCGGTAGGTTCTAAGTTGATTTATCCTCAAGGAATTCTTCAGGAAGCGGGAGGAATTGTCTGGCAAGATGCTTCAGGCTGGAACTATGGCAGACAGGGAAATTCTTATGCCCCTGAATATAATTATTTGCGCCCTGTAGACTATTGTTCAGGTGCAAGTTTAATGGTTAAACAAGAGGTTTTTGAGCGCTTGGCAGGTTTTGAAACCAAGTTTGCCCCCGCCTATTATGAAGATACCGATCTGTGTTTTGCAATTCGCCACCAGTTAGGTATGAAGGTGATGTATCAACCGAAGTCTGAAGTAATTCATTATGAGGGGATTAGTTCGGGAACTTCAATTACTAGCGGAACTAAAAAACATCAGGCAGTTAATGCCATTAAGTTTAAGCAGAAGTGGCAAGCTAATTTAAGCCAGGATCATTATTTATTTAGTACGGAAACAGATCATGTTGCTCTAGCTGCCAGAAAGCATCTTGGCTACCAGACTATCTTGGTGATTGATAGTTATATGCCTAGCTACGATCGCGAATCTGGTTCCCGCAGGTTATTTGAACTGTTGAAAATTTTGAAGGAGTTAAACTATCACGTTATCTTTGCTGCGGATAACGGATTTAAGGAAGAACCTTATACTTCTATTTTACAGAATTTACAAATTGAGGTTTTATATACTCAATCAGGCTACGGTACGGGGATTCAAGAGCAAATTGAGTCTCGCCTGAATTTAATTGATCTAGCCTGGATTTGTCGTCCTGAACTGAATCAAAAATATGCTGCGCTCATCCGCCAGAAATCCTCAATCAAGCTGATTTACGATACGATCGATCTCCATTATTTAAGACTAAAAAGAGCCTGGGAAATTAATCCAACTCACTGCACTAAAGAACAATGGGTTGAAATGCAGGGACAAGAATTAAAGATGGCTCATTTGGCAGATCTAACCATTACCGTCACAGCAACAGAACAAAATATCCTCGAAATGCAAGGTGTAGATAAAGTTGCAGTGATCCCGAATATTCATCTTGCCTATGATGGCGATCTTGCCGATTTTGACAGCCGTGAAGGAATTTTATTTATCGGTAGCTACAATCATCTGCCTAATGTGGATGCGGTGCTATGGCTTTGCCAAGAAATCATGCCTCTGGTATGGAAAATTAACCCTGAGATTAAAGTAACTTTGCTGGGTAATAACCCTAGCGCTGAAGTTTTGGCTTTAGAAAGCGATCGCATTATCGTCACGGGCTATATTGATGATGTTAGTCCTTATTTTTTGACTCATAAACTGTCTGTCTCTCCTCTCAGATATGGTGCAGGGATGAAGGGTAAAATCGGTCAAAGTTTGGAATATAGTTTGCCCGCAGTTTCTACTCAAATTGGCACAGAAGGAATGAATCTTGTTCCCGAAAAACATATTTTAGAAGCAGATAATTCTCTTAACTTTGCCCAGCAAATTCTCCGTCTTTATACAGATAAATCTCTTTGGAATTTAATCTCTAGCAATTCTCATCAAGCGATCGCTCCTTATACTCCTAATCTAATTAAGGAAAAGTTAAGGCAAATATTGGAATTTTCTCCAACCTAAAAAGTATCAGCGGATAAATTAGCCAACTGTGTTTTATTTATCCGTTAATACTATTAAATATATTCAATTAGTCTTTCATGAGCAAATGCTAACAATTGACAGTTGTACTTAAGAGAAAACATTGATTTATCCGTAATTACACTAATGTTTTTTATATTTAAATAATGCTATTTTTATGTAGAAATTAACTAGTAAATAATATGTATTGATTAAAGATAATTAAGCGAAATTGTCAATTCAAAAAAACACCTAGTTTATTTTTAGCTAATGCTAAAATAATTTTTCTCAAAATAGTTTTCGCCAAAATTCACTGTTGATTTATTCACTTGTGTACCATAATTTACTTCGATGACTACTAAAACGCAAAACCAAAATATTGAGAATCAAATTGAAGAGCTACACACTCAAGCGGTCAATAAGCACAAGCAAAATCACCTAGGAGATGCGCTTAATCTCTATTTACAGTCGATCGAGCTAAATGAATTACAGTCAGAGTGGATTTATGCTAATGCGATTACAGTATCAGCCCAAATAGGTAATTATGATACGGCTCATAATTTAACTACAAAAGCCAATCGAATCTATACTAATTCAGCAGAAATTGCCCGAGCATCTGGGATCTTTTTTCACAAAATAAATCATCTAGACAAAGCGATCGCCTCTTATCAAAAGTCGATTAATTTAGATTCAAATCAGCCAGAATGGGTTTACGCCAAGTTAATTGATTTGTTAATTCAATCTAAGCTTTATGACCACGCGATCGAGGTTAAAAAGACTGCCACTCAGCATTTTCCTCAATCTAAAATCATTAACCAACAGCTAGAACAAAAGATTCATCAAAGTAGTTATGCTTTTAATCAAACACAAAAATATAGCTATACCGCAGAAGAGAAACAACAGTTACTAAGTTCTCAAGCTAGAGAAACTCCTCAAGATATTGAACATTGTGTAGATCTAACTATTAGTGAATTAAGACGTAAATTAACTGATTCTGCTATTGTCGAACGATATTCAATCCTTTTAAATCAGTTGTTATGTCATATTAATGAGGGAAAAAAAGAAATGGATGTTGATGCCTTAGTGCAATGTTTAGCAGAAATAAAAACTGATATTCACTATTTAAAAACAAAGGTACTTAACCCTTGTGGTGATACTGTAGATCCACAAGCACAACACAATGTTGAATTAGAAAAAATTATTGGTTTAAATAAATCAATATTGATTAAATGCGAACTAAAAGAACGCATTGTGGGTTCTGGTTGGTATGATCCTGAAGAACATGGGCGTTGGAGTGGACCAGGAACAGTTTCATCAATAGTTCTACCTTACCCAGTAACTGGAAAATATCAGTTTGAAATGATTATTCGAGCCGAATCAAAGCTCAATCTATTACAAACATTAAAAATTAATATTAACGATGAGATGCTAGAAACATCTATAATTCAAAGAAAAAATAGTTCTTTTCCCGCAGTTGTCAGAGGAGAAATTATTATTCCTCAAGAAAAAACTCAATCTTTTCTAGCTGTTGATTTAATCATAGATGAAACTGTAGTTCCTCAAAAATTTGATTCTAGATCGATTGGATTATTGGTTGAAAGAGTTAGTTTGATTCCTAGTTATACAGGTACAAATTAGTAAGATGAACTTAGAAAAAGTTGTAAAGCAAAAAAAAGTTGTCCTGGCAACGGATGCTCCTTTTTGGGAAGGTAAAATGGGTAGCCATCAGCGAATCTTGGCAATAGTCAAGGAACTAAAAAATCATTGTTCTTTGAAAATATTTTTCTTTGGGACTATCGGTTTACAAAGAAGAATTCAGATCCAAGAAGTTGGATTGGAAAATATGGTGGTTAGCTATAAAGACTTTGATCAACATCTCAATCCAGAAGAAGCTGGCTTACCAAAATTATCTTCTTTTGCTAACGTGCAGGGATTAAAAAAAAGGAGGCATAATGCTTTTTACACAACATTTGCTCAGTATCTTGCTGTGGCTCAACCAAATGTAGTGCTAATTGAGTATATATATCTTGCTTATTTACAGGATGCTATACCTAGCAATTGCTTGAAATTAATCGACACTCACGACGTATGTGTTTTCGCGAGTATCGTTTTTATCAGCATAAAATGCTCAATGCAATTTCTATGTCAGTTTCCTATCAAGAGGAACAGTTTATCTTAAATCATTTTGATGCAGTCATAGCAATTCAAAAGCACGAATATGGAATTCTCCGTAAAATGCTGCCTCACAAAGTGCTGCTACTATGTCCTCATTCAGTAACATATGACAGTCAATATCAAAAATCAACTGAAATCAAAAATATTGGCTTTATCGGTGCTGATAACGAAGCTAATCGCAGTGGCTTAGATTGGTTTTTACAGCAGGTTTGGCCGATAGTTAAGCAACTAAATCTTAATCTATATATTTTTGGCAAGGTTGGAGATAGATTTCAACATCTTTGTGATGCTGATGAATCCATCAGAAACATGTCAGACAATTTAACTCAAGCAGAAATTTATTCGTTAGTAGACTGCATGATTAACCCAGTTTTTGTGGGAGGAGGATTAAAAATCAAAACCTTAGAAGCGCTGGCTTATGCTAAACCCCTCATCTCATCCCAAGAAGGTAGTGTTGGGATAGATAACCAAGATGAAAATGGCATGATCGTTGCTCATAATCGTCTGGAATTTATTGAAGGTTTAATTAAATTAGTCAAACAGCCAAATCTTGCAGCCAAATTAATTCAGCAGGGTAAAAATACTATCGAGCAACAGTTTTCACCTGAAAGTTGCTATCAACCGCTGATCGATTTAATTAGTTACTGCTAATTTTCTCCAGACATCATCATCATTTATTTCTGTTCTATCTTTAGTTGTAACAATTTGAATTTATGAAAACTAACTACAAACAAATAAAATTTACAGGAGACATTTTTCGAGTTAGTTATCACCAAAGACCTACTCAAGATGGAAATATTAAATGGTTATATCACGCTCTTAAAAATCCTTTACAGCTAGCAACTTCTTTACCTGTAGAAACAGAATTGTTTTCTAAACAAGATATATCTTTAGTCAGCTCAGGCTATCGTATGATTGGTGAAGATATCTCAATGGAGGGATGGCCTAAACTTTTTTATCATAATGATTTTAGTGAAGAATTTTTGCAACAAGTTTGGTTAAACTTTAAAAACTCGATTGTTATTGCCTTTGAGTTACCAGAATTATTAAAATCTGCTTTAGATAGTTTAAATATTCCTTTTGTAGATATTATTATTCATCCTGTACGCTTTCTGGATGACCTTGTTTTTGGCATTAGAAGTAATAATCGTGAAATTTCCCAGCTATTACAGAATTATTTGATTCCTGAAGAATCTATTTTAATCCAAGCGGGGATTGTTATGGCATCGATGAACCGTTTAAAACGATTAGATATTACTGGTAAAGCAGCTCTTTTTGCGGGGCAAACAACAGATGATAAAGTTTTAATTGATGAGGGAAAATTTCACAAGGTTAGTAATTTCTTAGATAAATTCAGCGAAATTTCTAATTCATACGATACTTTAATTATTAAATCTCATCCCTACAGCGCCGATCCCTTTGAAGCTATTTCAATTTCTCGCCTATTCAATAACTGTATAACAGTTACGGATAATTTTTATTATTTAATGTCTCACGAAAATATAGAGGCAGTATATAGTATTAGTTCCAGTACCTCAATTGAAGCTAGATATTTAGGTAAAGAAGGTTATCATCTTGCCAAATATCCTTTTCGCTTTACCGAAGACTTTAATGAAGGGGAATTTCAACTAGGCTCTTTCTTTACTATTGACGATGCCATTTTCTCAGCAGATTTTTGGCGTACAATTCTTGCACCTTTAGTAATAACTACTCCAATCACAGATGTCAAAATACCCAAAAAACCCAATAGAATTAGAACTTCTTTACGTAGCTTCTGGGGATTCAATTTTGTAGATACAGATATAATTTGTCAAATATATAAACAGTAGCATAAGCTATTCAAGATTTTTATTTGCTAATTTTTGGCGAATTACCAGCTATAAAAATAAAGAAATATCTCATAGTTAAAATTGATAAAAAATTGAGGAAGTAACTCATGACAAATAATGTAATAACCAAAATTAATACAAAACAATGTTACAACCACGTAGTTAGTTTGGGATGCGCTTGCAACACTTCTTTGTACTTAAAAAAATTAGGATTAAAACTTTTTTCTCTTCCATATGACTGGATTTTTAGTAATTTAGATATGATTCAGCACACTATTGAAGATGACTTTGAATCTTTTTTAAATCCAGAATTAATCAATTCTAAGAAACCAAAACAAGCTGGACATAGTTATTATCACAAAAGATTATTCAATCATCACAATCCTAAAGACAATCAGGATGATTACCATTACTATCAACGTTGTATAACTAGATTCAAAGAACTACTTGACTCTAGTGACAATAAATTATTTATCCATACTATATACCAAGAGCCAGAAAAATACCATCGACACTTTTTAGAATTTAATTCAGATTTCAAAAAAGTAAATTTTGAACTTGAAGATGCGATAAAATTTAATTCTTTTTTAAGCAAGTTGACCACAAATTATACTTTTATAGTAATCATAGAAAATCCTAATCAACTAGAGTCTCAAGTTAGAAAGATTTTCGATGAAAATAATTTGATTGTTTATGTTCTTGATTGTTTGGGAGTATCTGCTGGAGAATTTTTAACTAATACGATAGATAATTCAAATTATCAACAAATTATCACTCAATTTGACTATGATTTAAAACAAATTGCTTAAATATAAGCAAATTCTTACAAGAAAAATTGTTTAGGAGCAATATCTTATGAACTATCATCAGCTAAGTCAAGAAATATTCAATCTAATTGAAAGCAATTTTTCTAAATCAGATAGAAATACTTTTTTATCCCAATTAGATGCATATGAAATTATATGTGTTAAAAAGGATACCTCTTATGAGCAACAACTACCCAAAAATTTATCGATTAATAAGCTTCCTCAAGCAAACGAAGCCGTAAATTATATTATTATCGGCAAAAACTATAATCCTTTTTTGAAAAAAACTGCTCTTGAATTTCATGGTTCTAACAATGTTTTCTTTGCAGCCAATAAAAGCAAAATTGGAGTCGGTGATATTAGGTTTTATGACTCAGAAGGCATGGTAATTCTTAATGAAAATAGTCGTCATAAAAATTGGTTCACAGTTTGGATGCATTCACCACGTTCTTGTGTTTATTGGGGTAAAGACTCAACATCTAGTGGAGTTACTTGTATCACCAATGATTCCAAAGGAATTTTTGTAGATGATGATTGTATGGTTGCAGCTAATACTTGGATTAGATGTTCAGATATGCACGATATATTCGATCTAGATTCCCGCGAAGTTATTAACAATGCCGCTGATGTTTTAATCGGCTCTCATGTTTGGATTGCTCAGCAATCATTAATACTCAAAGGAGCAAATATAAAATCGGGTTCAATTATAGGCGCTAGATCGCTAGTTACAGGTGAAATACCTTGTTTTTCTTTAGCCACTGGTTCACCAGCAAAAGTAATTAAACAAAATGTTTCTTGGCATAGAACTAAAGAGGAAAGTGAGCGGCAAGATGAATTAGCAAGATTGAACAAATTGCTACCAATTCAGTGTTTTTAGCCTACCAACTTTTCATCCGTTACGAAAGAAAGCCTCCTAGTTATATTTCAATTCCAGCCAATATTCTTTGGTGTACTCCTTACTAAGTATTTCATCTATACGCTACTCAAAATGTATACCGAACCAATTCAAACTTCTCCTGTTTCTCATATATATCAATTGCTTAAAATTGAAGCGTCTGCTATTAACAGAGCTTCTGAGCAGTTAGATCGAGAACAAGCAACTCAAAGTATTGAGCTATTAAATAACTGCCCTGGGAAAGTTATTATGACTGGGGTAGGCAAGTCGGGGATTGTGGCAAAAAAATTGCTGCTACTCTCACCAGCATTGGTACATTAGCAATTTATTTGCATCCTTGCGATGCGCTTCATGGTGATTTTGGGATCGTCACCAAAGAAGATGTTGTGATCATGCTGAGTAATAGTGGTGAGACTGATGAACTACTAACTATGATTCCTCATTTAAAACTGCGATCGGTACCAATTATTGGCATCTTAGGTAATACTAAGTCAACTTTGGCTCTGCTTGCCGATACGGTTTTAGATGCTTCTGTCGATCGCGAAGCCTGTCCATTAAATCTAGCTCCAACTACAAGTACTACTGTTGCTTTAGCTATTGGTGATGCTTTGGCGATGACTTTAGTACAGATGAAAGGTTTAACTCCCGAAGCTTTTGCCTTTAATCATCCTGCGGGAAGACTGGGGAAACGTCTTACCTTGAGGGTAGTAGATCTAATGCATGGCACTGGCTATCCTAAATTAACCCCTGAAGCCAAGTGGACTGAAGTAGTCTGTGCTTTGACTCAGGGAGGATTCGGTGCGGTCAATGTAGTGGATCGAGAAGAGCTATTACTGGGGATTATTACCGATGGTGATTTGCGTCGGTGGATGATGAAAATTCAATCAACTGAATTAGATCACTTAACGGCAAAAGACATGATGACCAATAACCCAACGGTAGTTGCACCTGAAACCTTAGCCTATGCTGCTTTGCAGCTTATGGAAAAACGTGAGTCACAAATTTCCGTGTTACCTGTTGTCGATCGCGAACAAAAAAGCCTTGGTTTAATTCGTCTACACGATATAGTGAGGAGTGGTTTGTAATGAAAATTCTGGCAGTAATTCCTGCACGTTATGATTCTCAAAGACTAGCGGGTAAAGTTTTAGCCTCGATTGGTAATAAACCCATGGTGCAGTGGGTATATGAAGCAGCGGTAAGCTCTAGAGTATTTACCAAAGTTGTGGTGGCGACTGATAGTCAACTGGTTGCCGATCGCGTCGAAGCTTTTGGTGGTGAAGTCGAACTAACAAGTTCTCAACATACTACAGGTACGGATCGCGTAGCCGAAGTAGCCACCAGATACCCTGAGTTTGCCGTAGTGGTCAATGTCCAAGGAGATCAACCTTTTGTAACTCCTGAGATGTTAAAGGAATTGGTCACACCATATCTAGAGGGTGAATTGCCTGAAATGACTACCTTGGCTTGTCCTTTAGACCACGACACAGCATACAACGATCCTAATTCGGTCAAAGTAGTGTGTGGACAAAAACAACAGGCTCTTTACTTCTCGCGATCGCCGATTCCTTTTATCGCAATCCTGTAAAAGTCCCAGTTTATCACCACCTAGGGCTATATGCCTTTCGCCAAGATTTCCTGGAAACATACACGCAACTTTCCTCTACACCGATCGAGCAGTGCGAAGGTTTAGAACAACTAAGAGTTCTCGAACATGGTTACACCATTCGAGTCTGTCAAACGGCAAAGGCTGTAGTGGAAGTCAACACTGCTGAAGATTTAATTAAAGCTCAAGAACTAATTTTGGAGACAAATACATTATGGTCAGAACTCAAATCACAGACAGTTTAGCCGTTGGGGATCAGTGTCCTTTAACCTTGTTTGGTGGTCCTTGCGTAATCGAATCTGAAGAATTTACCCTCAAAATGGCAAGGGAAATCAAGAAAGTATGCGATCGCCTTAAGATTAACTTTGTCTTTAAATCGTCGTTTGACAAGGCAAATCGCACCTCGATCAATTCCTTTCGTGGCTATCCGATTGAAGAGGGTTTGAAAGTTCTGCAAAGGGTGAAAGACGAAATCGGTGTCCCGTTGGTGACTGATATTCATCTACCAGAACAAGCTGCGATCGCTGCTGAAGTTGTCGATGTGCTACAAATTCCTGCCTTCTTGTGTCGTCAAACCGATCTTTTGGTTGCTGCTGCTGCTACAGGTAAAACGATCAATGTTAAAAAGGGTCAGTTTTTAGCGCCTTGGGATATGAAAAATGTGGTCACTAAATTAGAATCATGTGGCAACAATCGTATCCTGCTAACTGAACGCGGTACTAGCTTTGGCTATAACACTCTAGTGGTCGATTTTCGCTCTCTACCCCAGATGCGTGCTTTAGGTTATCCCGTAGTGTTTGACGCGACCCACAGTGTACAAATGCCTGGAGGACAGGGCAATACATCAGGAGGACAAAGAGAATTTGTTCCTTACCTAGCTCGTGCTGCTGCTGCAATTGGTATGGATGCATTGTTTATGGAAATTCATGAAGATCCCGATCGCGCTTTGAGTGATGGCCCTAATATGATTTATCTGGCTAATTTAGAGAATGTTTTGCGCTCAATCGTCAACGTGCGTAATAGCCTTGAAGCCGATCTCCCTGTTCCAGCCTTAGTTTAATTCACTTGGATAAACTACGTTGTTCATTAACTAGTCTTTAGCTATAAGCTATCAGTTATCAGCTATTAAAACTGATGGCTTATAGCTTTTTTAGATAAACACTTGTCTGTTCATTGTTTAAGATTAGTCAAACTGATACATACAATAAATTGATCATGATAGAAACTAAATTAAGATCTAACTTTGCTCAAGTTAAACTATTGGCTTTGGATGTGGATGGAGTATTAACTGATGGCGGACTTTACTATACGGAAAAAGGAGAAGTCTGTAAGAAATTTAATGTCAAAGATGGCAAAGGAATTAAGTTAATCATGCAGGCGGGAATAGAAGTGGCAATTATCAGTGCCAATGACTCTCCTGCTACTAACCACCGTGCGCAAAAATTAGGTATTACTAATTGTTTTATTGGCGTAGTCGATAAAATGATCGTCCTGCAAAATCTTTGTCAGCAGCTTAATTTATCTTTATCTCAAGTAGCTTATATGGGTGACGATCTCAATGATATACCTGTACTACAATCAGTTGGTGTGCCTCTCACCGTAGCCGATGCCATCCCCGAAAATAAAGCGATCGCGTTTATATTACAGAACAATTAGGTGGTCAAGGTGCTGTCAGAGAAATCTGCAACCTATTGCTCAACTCAACTAACGCTACCCTGACTGTTTAATGATCTTAAGCCAAACTGAGGTTAGTTAATCAACTCCCTGAATCACTGGAGTAATTCCTTCATTTTCAAAAGGCTGCGGATTTCCTTGCCAATTAAAATCACTGATCTGCAAGCTAAAAGAACCGATTTCTAAAACAGGATTGTAGCGCAGGATAATGTTGTGAGTACGGCGACTATACTCCAGAATATAGTCGCTACTAATCACATCGCGATCGCCCAAATCGATTGATGTTTGATAGCCAACCCGAATTGGGCCATAAATTTGCTGAGTCAGATTAAGAGATAAAATTTGCCGATCTACTAAACGATCAAAGAGAAACGGGGATTCATCACCACGAAGATTTTGGGAATAACTGAATTGAAACCCCGTATAATCGAGCCAGTTGCGGGAAAAATGACCGACTTGTCCTTCGATCCCAATCTTTCCTTCTAAAGATAGCTGAGAATCACTATTACTGTAGAAACTGCCGACTCCCGAAACCTGTGTAAACAGATTTAGATAGGGAACTATGGGAACAGGAGTATAGCGTAATCCCTGCTCTTTAGTGCTGGGTAGCGCTTTGCCAGTCCACAAAGAGAACTTTTTATCGAGAAATGCCGCTCCTTGGTATCGAGTTAAATTAATGCGATCGTTGGTTCGGTCTACTGCTAGTAAATCTGTTCGATCAGTATCGTCAGTAATGTTTTTGATCGATCCTTGAACATTAAGATTAACGCCAGTCTTTCCTAGAGCTATCTGTGGCGAAGTTATTACCCCGCCAATGCTCTCTCGAACAGTCTGAAAACCCAATGAGCCATTAAATAGGCGATCGCGATAATTGTATTCTAGAGCTATTTGATAGGGATTGTTGAGTTCACCGAGTCGATGCTGTAGCTCAATTTTGCTTCTTAAATTGTCTGCATAATTATCTAGCTCGATCCCAGCTAAGGAAAGATCACCCTTCAAAGTTGTTCTCGGACTAAAATCGCCTTGAATAGCGCTAGTTAAACCAAACACAGAGGGATCGACTAACCCTCCTTCATCTTCATCGCTAAAGTCAAACGTCGAGGGAAACAATGCCCTCTGTAAGAAATATTGCGGGGTAATGCTCCAGCTAAACTGCTCACCATTAAACAAGTTGAAGCTGCGCTCTAGATATAGCCCCCCACGCTCATCCCCATCAAAGGCAAAATTAAATAGTTCTGGTCTAAAAGCACGGCTATTAAAAGCAAACGCACTGACGAGAAGCGGAATTTTGAGACGATCATCAATCACTAATTTCGATTCAGTCGTAATCAGCTTGCCATCAGTAGATGACTGTTGAAAAGTAGCTGTTTTGGCTCTTAATTCCAATTCAGGTGGGGAAAAAGGATCGTTAGTCAGGCGAAGATTAGCCGCTGTCCAATTATTCCCTTCAAAGTCTAATCTATCTGCCTCAAACCGCAATCGTTTAATCGTTGAACCACCAGTAATATTACTATTATCTCCCAAAAGGTCGATTCCTTGGCTGCCCAGATTGAACTCAATTCCCTCTGTGGCAGTAACCTTCGTCAATGGTTGACTATTAATTAAGCGATCGCTTAAAGTTTGTTCGGCAACACTGCCTGATCTTAACCGCTGGTTCAAGTTCGTGTCTTGACTCAAAGTAGGCTGATAAATTTCTCCTCCCGCCGCCAAAACAGTCCCTCGATCTGCCACCAAATTATATTCAAATTTCTGCCCTCGCAAAACTTGTTCCCCTCGCTTGAGGACTACGTTGTCTTGCGCCATTGCCAGGCGATCATTTAAATTAATCTCTAGGCGATCGCTGGTCATGACAGATTGCGCAAAGCGCATCACCACATTCCCTTGAGCCGTTACTATTCCTTTTAACTGATCGTATTCTTGGCGATCGGCAATTACCTCAATTACCTCCACCTGTTCGATTGCAGCTCCAGATGGGGCATCTTTGCTAGTAGGAATGATCAGCTTTTGGCGATCGCTTCTTGATTGGGTAATTAAATATTGAGAATAGTAAGTAGATTTGGGCGCAATCATGAAACTCTGGTTTGGTCGCAATTTATGCGGTAAATCAGCCGATTTTGCCACTTTGGGCAACTCCGCCGCCGATAAAGAGGACTGTAGCAAACACACCCATAAGATTATGCCAATGTAACAGTGCAACAAACTAACCATAAAGGGGTCTTGGCAACAACTCCGTAGTATAACTCTTTTAATTGGTAAATTAAGATACTACTTTGTTGATCAATCCCTTGTCTGGTGACAGCGCTTTAGGAGCGATCGCTCTTAAATTAAGCTTCAAAAACAACCCTTAAATTACCACGCTTCTTCGCCACCCGACAGGCGGTAGTATTGCCCGAACGCTCAAATTCTAAATCAAGTATGGTCGAACCTACCTTGAGATTGTGTAAGGAAAGACGATTAATAGATTCGGGTAAAACTGGCTCGATGACGCGCACGCGATTATTAGCAGCATCGGGAACAAGATTAATTGCCACTTGCAAAAGTTGAAATAGCGTACCTGTTGCCCAAGCTTGAGGAGAACAGGCGACGGGATAGCGGACAGGAGTGTTTTCTTCCCTCCGTTCATATCCACAAAACAGTTCTGGTGGTCGTAAATAGGGTTGCTGAAGAGTCATATCAATAATTCCAGTCGCAACTTCGAGGGTTTGATCGACTAAACTAGAAGATCCTCCCATAATTTCCCTGGCGGTAGCGCGTAAACCCAAAGCAGTGATGCCATTATCGTGGGGCCAAACCGAACCAATATGATACCCCATGGGATTGTAAGCAGGAGACAAATTGCTCAAAGTACGAATCCCCCAACCACTAAATAAATCTGGCGCACGTAATCTTTCAGCTACGTTCATCGCTTTATCAGGCTGAAGAATTCCCATTGCCAAACAATGACCTGGATTACTTGTGATGCTATCTACAGGTTTTCCCTCTCCATCTAAGGCCAAAGCACAGTAGTCTAAATCGGGCAGCCAAAAGTCTTTGTTAAAGCGATTTTTGAGTTCTAAAGCCTCTCGATACCATCTGCCAGCTAGATCGGTTCTTTTCATGAGTTCGGCGATCGCACATAGACGCATTTTCGCCCCATAAACATAACCCTGAACCTCACATAAGGTAATCGGGCCTGTGGCTAATTGACCTTGACGATTAACAATGCAGTCTCCAGAATCTTTCCAACCCTGATTGAGCAGACCACTAGGAGAATGACGAGCGTAAGCTAGATAACCTGTTGACTTGCAGTTGCGATCGATCCAACTCATCGCAGCTAAAGCATTTTCCCATAGCTGTTCGATTGTATCGCGATCGCCTGTCCAAGCATAATATTCGGCATAAAGAATCAGCCACAGCGGTGTAGCATCTACCGTACCGTAGTAGGGGGTGTGAGGAATTTCGCCACAGCGAGCCATTTCCCCCAGACGTAATTCGTGTAGGATTTTGCCTGGTGATTCTTCCCGCCATTGGTCTTCGATTGTACCCTGGTATTGAGCGAGGATAAATAAAGTATCTTTGGCAATTTTAGGATCGAGGATCAGCGTTTGCCAGGCTGCAATAATTGAATCTCGACCAAACAAAGTCGAAAACCAGGGAATTCCGGCCGATAAGAATTTTCGCTCTTCAAAACTTTGGCGCAGCAGATAAATATCTTGCTCTGCTCTTTCAATGAGGCGATTAAAGGTATTGCTATCAGAGCGAATTGTAGTAACTTGATGCTGCCATTGTTGCAGCTCCATCGATTCCGCTGATTTTGCCTGCATTAAGGTCATAGGCGTACCAACTTTGGAAATAGAGCGATTATTAGTCAGCAACTGTACGCGATAGCCCAAATGTGTAGTTTGGTGGGGGTTTAACTCGATGCGCCAAATAGCAGTATGACCTTTCAGATAGTCAGGCTGACGCGCCGAAAATTGAATGCGGGACGAGCTTACCGCTCCATCTAACCCTTGATAGGCTAAAACCAAATCTTCGATTTGAGTTGCCCTTGACGGCGATCGCTCCAAATTACTGCTCGAAAACTCGGAGCGAGATTCATAGATAAAAGGACTACTCGCCTGGTCGAGGTTGGCTTGTGGGGGGTCGGATTCTAAATTCTCAAGGGAGGTAGCTTCTGCTTCTACTGTTTCTATTGCTACTGCGCTATTTTCTGCCTGAGGCACTAAACGTAGCAGTTTGCCATGCTGCTTGCGTTCCCAGCCACGAATTTCAAACAGATCGACAAAATCGGCATCAAAACTAAGACTAAGCTCAAAACTAATTGGACTAGTACTGTAATTAGTAATCGCTAATTGTTCAAACAGTCCGCCATTAATCACAATTTCTCTTTCAATGCCAATCGTTTCTGCGCCAATTTGTCGGTTTTCCAAATGAGGATTGGCACAAAGAATAGACATAGCAAAACCACGGCTGGCATTACTGCTTAGTAAAATCGGTAACTGACCATCAATTTGTAACTCCAAACGACTTAAAAAGCGAGTATCTTGGCAAAATAGTCCGACACTTGTGGTTACTTCTCCTGGCAAACAGCCAGGAATATTGCCCAGAGTGTCCGTAACTAAGAAAATATCATCGTCTTTAAGAGTTAAAGTTGAAAGTCTCGAATTATTGATCACACAAGGCCATTGAGGGAGCGGAGCAGTTTCGGCTGGAATATAGGTTTTGCCATCAAGTTCGAGAGGCTCTGTCATAGCACGTTAATAAGTTAATAATCTAGCTTGGTTAACTAGTTTAAATTTTACGCCGTTAAGCTATTTTTATTAATAACCAGGTTGGTCACGCGATTATTATCTAGAGACTGTTTAGTTAACAGTTTTTGATAAACTGCTTCGTAGTCATCAACCATGCGCTCAACACTGAATTTAGCGACGGCGCGATCGCGACAGGCAACTCGCTCTATTTCCCTGATACGCTCAAGAGCAGCAATACATTCCTCGACATTGTGACCTAAAAATCCTGTTTTACCATCCTCAATTACTTCAAAGGTCGAACCCATAGCGATCGCAATTACAGGCGTACCGACTGCCATTGATTCTGCCATTACCAACCCAAAAGGTTCTGACCAGGTAATTGGAAACAAAGTTGCTACTGCATTCCCTAAAAGAGGGCATTTTTGCTGATGATTGAATTCACCCAAAAATTCAATTTGTTGACCATCAATTAGGGGTTCAATTCGATTTTGAAAAAACTCACGGTCTACAGGATCTATTTTTCCTGCCATTTTTAAATGCCAGCCAGTGCGTTTGGCTATTTCAATTGCTAGCTGTGGCCCTTTCTCTGGCGACATTCGACCTAAAAAAGCCAGATAAGGAGGATTATCTGGCTCAGGATAGAAATGATATCTGTCTGTATCAATCCCGTTATAAACGGTAGCTAGATAATTTAATTGAAGATCGTTGCGTCGTGTGAATTGGAAATACTAATAAAATTCTGTTGGCGAGCATCTCGCCACAACTGTTCAATCTGAGCTGGAATTATACCGTGAACTGTATGTAAGGTCGGAGTTTTAACTCGATTTACATAGGGAAAGACAACTTCTCCTATATGAGAGTGAATCAAATCAAATTTCCCAGCTTGATTAAAAACTCGATTTAGCTGTTGACTTTGATAAACTGGTATTTCTACTGAGCTTGCTTGTGCCTCCCGTAAACCTTTGGGACAACATGACTCTAAATGAGCCAGAGTTTGGGAATCCCCTGAAGCAAAAAGCGTAACTTCGTGACCTCGCCGCACCAATTCATCTGTAAGCAAGCTAACTATAATTTCCGTACCACCATAAGCAGTTGGCGGTACTCGTTCGCTGAGAGGGGCAATTTGAGCAATTTTCATCTTTAAAACTCCTAAAAATTGGCGATATTCATCAAAAATGCCTGCTGTACTATCTACTTTTTGATAGACTTTTACAGTTTATTTATTTGGTAATAGTTACTGATTGTGAGTTAAGAGTATCTTATAACTCTTTAATTTAAAAATACCTCTTTCTGAAGGTAGAAACAGAAGCTAAATATACAGCTAGTTTTCTATACGACTGGAGATTGTAAAGATTGTAATTGTTATAGTAAATACAGATTTTAGATGAAATATCTGCGCGATCGCTACTTCCTTCTTATTGCAGTTGCAGCTTATTGATACTTTTCATCAGGATAATTTTAGGACTCAGTTACACAATTAAAAATATTTTAAAACTATGACTTCTTGAACTTAAATTTATTGGAAACTAAATATAACTGCTGGAAAATTTGTATTTAAGTTAAAAAAGACAATGAATTTAGCAAGATCCGAATCAGTAAAAGCTTGGTCGCAATTTATTCACCCTCTTGTTATGTGGGTGTTATTAGCAACAGCAATCTATGCTTTATATTTAGGACTAAAAATAGGGTATATCCGCAGGTGTCCTAAAGGATACCGCTGCGCATAAAGCTAGTCCTTTAGGGTAATCGCTATTTTTCATTAATAATCCAATACTAATCCAAAGAAAGAGTAGTTTATTTCTATCTCTTGTTACAATTGTTAACAAAGTTATTAGCGTCAGTCTTTAAACTATCTATGCTTCAAGAGACAGTCTTATCTAAAACAGACATCATTACCGTCCCCTCCCAGGCGATCGACACCTATGAAGATACTGAATTAGCTTATGATGAGCCTAATGCGGACTGGCGTTATAACCCAGAAACCAATAACGCCCAATATCGTAAGCGTCCTTTTTTGGTCTTAGGTCGTTTAATTGCTATTTTATTTCCCTTTATTCGCTTTGCGCTAGGGGTATGGTGGGATACTTTTACTGGTAATTCTCTTCTTAAACAAAAGAAAAGAGCGCGCCAACTAATTAAAATTTTAACTAAGCTAGGCCCTGCCTATATTAAAATCGGTCAGGCGTTATCTACAAGACCTGATGTAGTTCCTCCTGCGTATTTGGAAGAATTAACTACCCTACAAGATAAGATCCCTTCTTTTCCTAACGAAGTAGCATTTCGCTTTATTGAGGAAGAATTAGGCGCAAGACCAGAAGAAATTTATGCTGATTTATCTCCACAGCCAATCGCTGCGGCATCTTTGGGTCAAGTATATAAGGGTCGTCTGAAAACAGGAGAGGAAGTAGCAGTCAAAGTGCAACGTCCTGGTCTTAACAGCCGTATTAGTCTTGATATCTACATCATGAGACTACTGGCAGGATTTGTCCAAGACAACATTAAACAGGTACGTTCTAATCTACGCGCCATTATTGATGAGCTAGCGGAACGAATTTTTGAAGAGACTAACTATAATCAAGAGGGTCGTAACGCCGACAAGTTCAAGGAATTTTATGGCTATATGGAAGAAATCTATGTGCCGAAGATTTACTGGGAATATACGGGTAAGCGCGTCCTGACTATGGAATGGATCGATGGCACTAAACTTACTGATATTGAAGCAGTGCAGGCAAAAGGCATCGACGCTACTCATCTAATTGAAATTGGGGTGGAATGTTCTCTCAGACAGTTATTAGAACACGGCTTTTTTCATGCCGATCCCCATCCTGGTAACTTGTTGGCAATGGACAACGGTAAGTTAGCCTACTTAGACTTTGGCATGATGAGTCGAATTAAGCCCTATCAAAGATATGGTTTAATTGAAGCGGTAGTTCACCTAGTTAACCGCGATTTTGAAGCTCTCTCAGAAGATTATGTGAAATTAGACTTTTTGACCCCAGATACAGACTTAAGACCGATTGTACCTGCCTTAGCTAACGTCTTTGGCAATGCTTTAGGCGCTAGTGTAGCCGAACTAAACTTTAAGAGTATTACCGATCAGATGTCGGCAATGATGTACGAATTTCCTTTTACCGTTCCTGCTTACTATGCCCTAATTATCCGTTCAATGGTCACTCTAGAAGGAATTGCTATTGGTGTCGATCCTGAGTTTAAAGTTTTAAGTAAGGCTTATCCCTATATTGCTAAAAGACTTTTAACTGACCCTGCACCGGAACTACGAGCATCTCTAAAAGATTTGCTGTTTAAAGAGGAGGGTTTCCGCTGGCATCGTTTAGAAAACCTGCTCAACAACGCAACAGACTCTAGAGACTATGATTTTGATAGCGTAGTGGATCAGGCACTTGATTATTTATATAGCGATCGCGGAACTTTTATTCGGGATCGTATTACCGAAGAGTTAATTAGTGCGATCGACAGTATTGGTCGGCGAACTATCTTTAATATCTCGACTACTTTCCGCCAAAGAGTAGGGCTGGCAGTTCAAGAAACCCCCGTAGAATATAGGCAAGATTCTTACACTATGACTCATCTAAAAAATATTGTAGGTATTCTACAGCAAACTCCAGGCTTTAATCCGACTCGTTTAATTTCCGTTGTGGCTAAAATTATTACTAAGCCAGAAACTCAAAAAATTGGACAGAGAGTTGCGGAAGGTCTAGCTCAAAAACTAGCAGCCAGATTGATTAGAAGCTTGTTAGTAGATCCTCAACCTCAGACTTTGACGGCTTTACCAGCAGCTAGGTAAAATCTGCCCAATTAAATTAATTTGCTGCTGTGGCTTAGATATTATCTAAGCCATTTTTATTGATTTATCCTACCGTTTTTCAACTCAAGCTAAACACTAACGGCTAAGAACTAAGAACTAAGAGCTATTGAAGACAACGATAAAGCTCATAATCATGTTGTCCTAACACACCATCGGACTGAGAATCGGCAACGCAATTTTGGGTTGTTAGATCAATTTCAGCCCGAAAGTTGATCAGCCATAAATCTACAGGACGTTTTATTTTACTTAGTTGTTGGGTTAGTATTGCTGCTGAACTTTGAGCATTATTGTCCTGAGCTAGAAAAAATAGGGGAGAATCAATATTTTTTAGACTTTTTAAGCCCCAGGCAATACCGATCATTCTGCCCGTCTGTCCGTGATGTTTATAGCTGGTGGCGATCGCAATTCTGGCTGTTGAACTTTTGATGATTTTTTGGGTCATGATATCGGGACGATGATTTTGTAGATAGCCTAGATTTAAGTTAGCGATCGCTCCACTCAATAGCCCGATGGATAGAAATGTAATGACGATTTTTTTGCTTGAGTTTGACGGCAATTTGGCTGGGTTTTGCTTTGGGAAGACAAATTCAGGTGAGTTTTCTTGCCAAAAAGGAACTAAGCTAGCTCCTATTAAGGCTATAACTACAGGAAAATAAACAAACTGAAACCTACCTGCTAGAGTTAAATCCATGCCTAAACTATAGGTAATGACAAAAAAAAGCGCGATCGCCGCTAGAAAATATTTGCTTAAGGCAGAAATTGCGTCTTTTTGCTGAGGATCTTGACGCTGTAGTTTTAGTCCCCGAGTTAAACGAGGTAAGTTGCGCCACCAAAAAATTAGCGTTAACAGTCCAGAAACAATAAATATCCCCAAAGAGAAATTGTATACGGACGAAGGGAGCAGGATTATTATACTCATCAGCCACAACAAAAATCTGCCGATTGGTTCTAGCCATTTTTCCGCAGCATTACTGGCATAGATCCATTCAGTCGGGGCGCTATTGCGATCTGCCAAGATGGTGGGCAACCAGACTAAACAGCCCATTAAAGAACCTAGAGCCACAAGATATAGTTGTCGCCAGTAAGGTTGAGTAAGAACAGCTCGATCTTGTCGCCAATGCTGCCACATTAGCTGAACAAAAGCGATCGCCATTGCCACTAGGCTTAAAACGAAAAAGTAGTGGGTGGCAATCCCCAAACAGTTAACGACAATCCAAATAGTCACCAGCCTAAAAGATGTAACTTTTTGCTGATTAATTGCCCGAATAGCGCAGACATAACATGCTAAAGAAGCGATAATGATTAAAATCACTAAGGTGTAATGACGTGCCTGGGTTGATAAAAAAATGCCAAACGGTGAAATTGCCATTACAGCAGCAGCTATTTGCGCGCTCACCAGAGAACGAAAAGCTAGTCTGGAAAAGTAAAAAATTGCGGGGATGGCAAGAACTCCCAATAAGGCAGAAAGCGATCTTGCTGCCCAAATAGAGACTACCCCGTCAACGGGCGGAAAAAGTTTTAACCACAGATGAGTTAACACAAAATAGAGAGGAGGATGAGTACTTTCTGTTTGCAAAAGCTGGATGACATCACCGATTCCTGCTTGAGGGTTGAGCTGAAGTGGATCTAAGAGAGTTTGTACCCCAATAAATTGATTTAAAGGAACATCATAAAAACTATTACCAAGACTAAAAACAAGGGTGGCGCTTTCATCAGTCCACGGTGGCAATGTTCCTAGATGGATAAAGCGTAGACAAGTTCCAATCGTTATCCATAACAGCAATAGCCAATAATGTTGATAGGGCATTTAATTTAAGAACTAGGTAATCGAGACAAATCTTCACAGGGTTGGTTTAAGCGGATAAATCTTCAAAAAACAGTTTATACCAATTCTTAAAAATAGCTAGACTCTAACCTACAAAATTAGTAAACTTTGTGATCACTCTCACCTTCTTTTAGTTATTTACCTCACTCTCGCTTCATATCAAGTAAAGATAAAGTTAGTTCATAAGTAGATAAAGAAGTAATAAAGTTTTAAAATCTTTTTACTGTATTTTCAAGTTAAACAAAATTAAAACAAATTGTTTTCCAATTTAAAAATTAAAACTCTATTAAATAGTAATGAATAAAGTGTTAGTTAAGCAAAAAACTTTTGATATTAAGTCTGAAATCACTGATGATTGGGGCGGTTGGCATAGAATAGCAATTGATTTGGAAGCATTAAGCAACACAAATAATTGGAAAATTGGTATAGACTTACCTGCTGATTATAGAATCGATCAGATTTATGGTGCTGAGTTAATCCAGGAAGACGGTAAAACCTACATTACTGGAGCAGGTTGGAATAAATCAATGGTCAAAGGCGATCAAAACGAAATTATTCTAATTGTTGATGAGGGTAATAGCGCAAGCTTGCCTCCTACTGCTGCACAATTCATATTTGCTGATTCCACAGACATTAAATCTAGTTCAGTAATTGATTCCAAGAGTTATATCACTGAAGATTGGCAAGGGGGATATAAATTAGAATTAGACCTTTCTGCCAAATCAAACGCTAAGGATTGGCAACTTGACTTTAATTTACCTTACAAAATTACCGCAGCATATGGTGTAGACCTAATTAACAACGGTAACGGAAATTACACCATCAAAGGACAAAACGATCAGGTCGATCTTACGTCAGGACAATCGATTAAGCCCATCTTCATTATTGACGACGGTGGCAAGCAGGCAATGGAACTAAATGTAACTGGTAGTTCTGCTCTGATCGAGGCTGCACCGATGATGCCAGAAGAACCTCAAGCAAATGGTAAAATTAGCGCAGCGCCATCTATCACTGAAGATTGGCAAGGAGGATACAAATTAGAACTCGAACTCAAAGCCGACTCCCAGGTCAACAATTGGCAGGTAGACTTTAATTTACCTTATAAAATTACGGCAGCATACGGTGTCGACTTAATCGATAACGGCAACGGCAATTACAGTATTAATGGACAAAACGATCAGGTCAATTTAGCTTCAGGACAATCCATCAAGCCCATTTTCATTATTGATGACGGTGGACAAAAAGCCTTAAACCCAGAATTTAGCGATTCAGTTGATGTCATCACACCTGAACCTGAACCTAGTACCCCTCCCTCTAACCCTCCTGTAAACATTCCTGATTCTCCTGGTCAACCCGTCGGACAACAAGGAAAATTCGCTTATGGCGAAGCTTTACAAAAAAACTTCCTCTTTTTTGAAGCTAACCGTTCAGGTGCTTTACCAAAGGACAATCGTTTAGAATGGCGCGCCGA
>JAAUOU010000062.1 GCA_012034765.1 Pleurocapsaceae cyanobacterium CSU_1_1
TGATGAAGGTGAGAGGTGTTTTCGAGCATTTCGATTCATACTGGTTTTTTGGTTAAAAACAGTTTACCTCTCTTTTTTCTCTAATCTACTCTGAGTAAGCTTTGACTGACTTTTGTCAGTCAATCAGCTGTGAACCACCAACCAGATTTTCTGCTTCCAGGGTGCGAAATAGCTGCTTAAATTTTGCCTGAGGCAACATTCGATGAACAGGGAGGGTTTTATCAAAGCTAAAGAGATCGTAGAGCATCATTCCTGCCCAAATCTGCCAATAGGGACGAGAGCGATCGCGATATACAGGGATCGTAAGCTGTAGTGGCGCAACTAAATGAGGTGCAATACGGAGTAAAATTTCTCGTTCTTTTAAAGACTCTCTAACTAACGGAAATTCAAAATACTCTAAGTAGCGCAAACCACCGTGAATCAAACGGCTAGACCAGCTAGAGCTACCACTAGCAAAATCATTCTGCTCGACCAGGATCGTCTTGAGTCCTCTTAGGGCAGCATCCCTAGCTACTCCTGCTCCGTTAATTCCTCCACCGATAATAATTACGTCGTACTCTATCCGTTGAATCTGAGCTAAATCTCGCATAACGACTGTTGCTGAAAATGCTGGTAATTACTTATAAACTAACTAAGATTAGCGATAAATAAAGTCAAAAATTAAGAGCAAATATAGCTTATAGCAAAGCTCCGTTATTCGATATTGAGTGGATCGACATCAATGGTCATACTGACGGATCTAGGTAAATGCGATCGCAGTAAGGTATTCAGATCGGGCAAATTATCCTTGGCTGCTGCGGGAAACTTGAGCAGAATTTGCCAACGATAACGACGGGCAACCCGCATAATATTGGCTGGTGCTGGACCTAAAATCTCGTATTCTGGATTTAAGGTGTCAATCAATATATCTGCTAGGCTTTGGGCAGCTTGAGCTACTTGCTTCTCCTCAATACTGCTCAGTTTAAGCAGAATTAAATTCCCGTAGGGGGGATAGTTTAGTTCGGCTCTTTGCTCTAGCTCAGTCAGGCTAAAATCATGATAATTATGGGTTTTAACCGCCTGAATGACAGGATGTTCGGGGGAATAGGTTTGGAGAATTACTTTCCCTGGAAGATCGCCTCTTCCTGCTCTTCCTGCTACCTGGGTCAAAGTTTGAAAAGCTCTCTCGGCTGCACGGTAGTCACTGCGATGTAACAACCCGTCTGCTGCGACAATACCCACAAGGGTAACTCCCGCAATATCTAAACCTTTGGTGAGCATTTGAGTGCCGATTAAAAGATCTGCTTCTTTGTGAATAAAGCGATCGATTAACTGACGATGTGCGCCTTTGTTTCTGGTCGTGTCGCTATCATAGCGAATTGTGCGGAGGTCAGGAAATAATTTGGCTAATTCTTGGGTAACTTTTTGGGTGCCGCTACCAAAAAACTTGAGATAGGGAGAGTTACATTCTGGACAGATTTTCGGCTGGATCTGAGTATGGTTGCAATAGTGACAGCGCAATAGTTTGGCTGCGCCCTCATGAGTATGGTGATAGGATAAAGAAACATCACAGTCTGGACATTCCATCACATAGCCACAACTGCGACAGGAAACAAAAGTACTGTGTCCTCGCCTGGGGATAAATAAAATCCCTTGTTGTCCTTGGGATTTCATCTCGGCGATCGCATTTTGCAAAGATAAACTGAAGATGGATCTATTGCCTCGATTCAATTCCTGACGCAGATCGATAATTGATACTTGCGGTAAGGGGCGAGAACCGATTCTTTCGGGTAGGGATAAATAAAAGTTTGAATCTCGTAGGGGCGATTCGCATTGTAGGGGCGGTTCGCGAACCGCCCCTACCATTGTTAAACTTTCTAAAGAAGGAGTGGCAGAACCTAATACTAGAGGACAATTTTCTAACTCAGCCCGCCATTGAGCCACTTGACGGGCATGATAGGTAGGAGTAGGGCGATCTTGCTTAAAACTGGAGTCATGTTCTTCATCTAGGACAATTAAGCCCAAATTTGGCAGAGGAGCAAAGATTGCCGATCGCGTACCGATTATTACCTGTGGTTCTCCCTGAATTGTCTGTCGCCAAGTATCATAACGTTCATTAGCCGATAATTTACTGTGATATACGCATACTTGTGTCCCAAACCGAGCGCGAAAACGGTCAGTAAGCTGAGGAGTTAAACCAATTTCGGGGACTAACACTAAAGCAGATTTTCCCTGTTCTAAGATCGGTGCGATCGCCTGAAGATAAACTTCGGTTTTGCCTGAACCTGTTACTCCATGCAAGAGAATTTGCGCATAATTTTGTTGGGCGTTAATTACTACAAGAGCATTTTCTTGATCCAGACTAAGTTCTTTAGGCCGATCTACTGCCTGGAGAATACCCTGTTCTTGGCGCAAAATTTCTCGTTCAGAAAGAACAACGCAACCTTTGGCTTCTAAATTTTTAACCGTATTGGAAGTAGTACTGCATAAATCGATTAAGTCTTTGAGCCATAGCTCGCCCCCTCTGTTTTTGAGCATTTGTAATATTTCCTGCTGTCTGCTGGTGAGATCCTCAAGCAAAATACTGGTTGCTAGAGTGACGGCAGTTTTTAGCTTAGGCTTGGCTCGTTGAGGAGGTTCGAGGTAATTTTCTACCCACCCCCTTTTGCTTAGTTCTTTAATCCCACGACTTGCCCCTTTTACCTTATTTCTGAGATAATTAACACTATAATCGCCATTTTTTTGACTTTGTAACAATCTCAAAACTTTTCTTCCCACTACACTACAGAAAGTTTCTGCACCAGGTGGGAGAGTGGAACTTAATCTAACTCTTCTTTGCGATCGCCCTAACAAACCAGGAGGCAGAGCCACCCGAATTGCACTCATTAAATCAGTACAGTAATAGTTAGCAATTTTTTCTAGCAACTGCCAATAGGTATCTTGAAAAAACCCTGAAGTAATTACGTCTTCTATAGGGCGAATTTTGGCAGGATCTAAATCTATGGGAGGCGAGGTAACCAAACGGATCGCAATTCCCCCCGTTAGCTGCATACCAAAGGGAACACTTACAATATCTCCAGACTGCACGTTTAATTCATCAGGCAGACTATAGGTATATAACCCTTGATCTCCTCCTGGAGAATCGACCAAAACCTCAACCCACTGCGGAGGATCAATTTGATAGTCTATTTCTGGTTCAGCTACTAACAAGCTAGTTTGAATCGCTGATCTGTAGAGAGAAGGACAGGCAGGGGGTTTCCCATCAAGCGTTAGTTCATGGCAATTGGGCGACCCCCACGGACGCGCCTCCAGGCGCAAATCCTTTAGGGCTTCGCGATCGCTACTATTTGGGAAAATATCTTGCTCGGTATCAGTTAGCATCGAAACCTTAGTTTATTGTACGTACAAGAATACTATCCTAAATCCACTTCAGTTGAATAGCTAAGTGCATTGAGTTAAAAGCAATCAAGTAGTATTAAAACCCCTTTTCTTTGTATATTAAATCACATTAATGTCATAAATGAACATATAAAATTCAAACATTCAATAAATCACATTAGCAAGTATAAATTAAAGTCATAAGTCCATTACAAACATTAATTTCAAGTAAGCAAGGCTACATTTTTCTACTTAATTTTGTGACAATATATTAAGGTACTCTGTTTAAATTATTACAGTCACTAATGAATTGGTTTTAACCATTTAACTAAGCTCCAGTCAATATTACAAGCTAAACACAGCTATTCATTCCAAGTTAAGTAATCTACAAAAATACTCTATCTACAGCAAAAAAAATCTTAAGAAAATATGTCTTTTTTATATAAAAACTCTGAAGTGTGAGAGTTTAATAACCAAAGTAAAGCTTAAATAACAAAAAAATAATTTTTCTGTTGGACAAGTTACATTGCTTATTATTATATATCGATATTTATGCATTTATGCTCATAAGTAAGTTCGTCGACTGATATAAGCACAATAAATGTAAACTCGTTTTTTAATTCAAAAACACCTAAAAACTTTCCGTTAAACACCTAAAAATATTTTTAGTAAAAGAGGAAATAAGCCCATGACGACAGTGAAATTGACAGAAAAAGACAGCTACATTATAAACATGGCGATAGACGAAGTTACTAGTGATCTGAGCGAAGACTTTAAGCTGGTTGAGGCAGAATATTCTGATGAAAATCAGGTTTCTGGGACAGGTAGTCGGCGCAAGCTTCCATTGGAAGATAATATTGGCGCGTTCTTTAAAGAGATGGCTCGTTATCCTCTTTTAACCGCAGAAGAAGAAATTATCTTGGCAAATGATGTCAAATTAATGTTGCAGGTTGAAAAGGTTAAGCAAAAGTTGCGAGAAAAAAATCAGCAACAGCCTACTAAAGAACAATTATCGGCAGCGATGGGATTAGAATCTCCAAGACAGTTAGAACTGCTGCTATATCGCGGGAAAGTCGCCAAACGTAAAATGATCCGCTCCAATTTGCGTTTAGTAGTTTCGATCGCCAAACGATATCTAAACAGAGGTGTTCCTTTCCTAGACTTAATTCAAGAAGGTGCAATTGGACTTAATCGAGCCACGGAAAAGTTCGATCCCAACAAAGGCTACAAGTTTTCCACCTATGCCTACTGGTGGATTCGTCAGGCAATTACCCGTACCATTGCCAATGATGCCCGAACTATTCGCTTACCGATTCATATTGTTGAAAAATTAAACAAGCTCAAAAAAGCCCAGCGCCACCTTAAACAAAAACTCCAACGTAATCCCAGCGAAGATGAGTTAGCTCAAGAGTTAAAAACATCTCCTACCCAACTGCGTCAATTATTAGAATTGCGCCGTCAATCCTTGTCTTTAAACCATCGTGTAGGAAAGGCAGAAGATACAGAGTTAGTTGATTTGCTAGAAGATAGTGAACTACAACTGCCTGAAGAGCGAATGAATGAAACCATGATGCGCCAGGAGATCACTGATGTTTTAGATGATGTCTTGACTCAAAGAGAAAAAGATGTGATTTGTTTACGTTATGGTTTGTCTACCAGTCAACCCTACACCCTTGAGGAAGTTGGGGGTATGTTTAGTCTTTCTCGTGAAAGAGTGCGTCAGATTCAAAGTAAAGCAATGCGTAAACTGCGCCGTCCTCAAGTAGCTCGTCGTCTTAAAGGCTGGTTAAATTAATCGGTGTTGTTGATTTAAGGGTTTAATTTCCAGATCTCAATTATGCAGCGTCAATTAATCAAATTAATCAATACTTCCCAACCTCTCTTGTAATTAGGAGAGGTTTATTGCTAACTGCTCAAAGTTAACTCTTCTTTCTTGCCCAAAATTCCCTGGGGTCGCCATACCATTAAGATCATCAAAATTAAACCGATGATCATGATGCGAAAAGCGCCTTCTTGTGAACTATCAAACCAACCTAATTTGGGTAAATAAAAGCGAGTTAAAGCATCATAAGCCCAAAAATAATTGCGCCCAATAATGCCCCAGGATTTTTCCCTGCTCCCCCGAGAACTACCATTGTCCAAACGTTAAAGGTAACAAGAGTTTCAAAGTTACTCGGATAAATAGTAGTTAACTGCCAGGCGTAAAATGCTCCTGCAATACCAGCGATCGCGCCACCGAGCATAAATGCTTGAAGCTTATACCAAAAGACGTTTTTACCCAACGCAGTGGCAATTTCTTCGTCTTCGCGAATCGCTTTTAATACCCGACCCCAAGGTGATTTGGCTAGTAGCTCTAAACCCCAATAAACTATGGCTACCGTCCATAAAACCAAGAGCATTAAACCTGCTTTATAGTTATAGTCCAACAAGGCAAAGCAACCGTTAACATAAATAGCCAGAATTACTCCCAAGCCAATAATTCCCCAGATCAGCAAACTAACTTTTTGAGTAGGTTGATAACTTGTACCCTGAATTTCTTTCCCTTCTCGCCATTGCGATCGCAAACCACGCCATAGTTGCCCCGCAGCGAATATAGCCAGCACAGTTAAAATGGCAATCAAGAGATATTTTTGAATTAAATTAGGGTCAAAATGTTCTAAAGGCAGAGGAAAGCCTCGAACTCCAAAAGACCCTTTGGTTAACCAGTCCTCATTGAGTGCTACCAAACGTAACATTTCGGAAACTCCAATGGTGACGATCGCTAAATAATCTTCCCGCAGTCTTAAGGTGGACATGCCAATTAATAATCCGAGCAAAGCAGCGATCGCGATTCCTGCGATAACCGCTAAGATAAGTGGTACGCCTTGAGAACTAAGCAGAACTGTTGTATATGCCCCCACCGTCATAAAGGCTACGTGACCAAAGTTAATCAACCCTGCGTAACCCCACTGCAAATTTAAACCCAAAGCAAACAAGGCATATAATCCCACATAGATTGTTAGAAAAACTAAATAACCAACCATTAGATCTTTAAGCTGTAAAGCTGTTAACTGCATTCTTGCAGCAGATTGTAGCTTAGTTATCCTAAATCTTGCTGGAATATATTACATAAAATTCAAGTTCAGCTCAAATAAGTTGATTTGTCGGCAGAAATAAGTTACTTTGATGAGACTAAAAATAGCTTTGGCGATCGCCTAGTCGATTTAGAATATATTTTCAAGCGAAAATATTAGTAAAACTAAAGATTCGAGAAGTAAGTAAATTTCAGTTCAAATAAAATATTACCACTATATAAATATGGAATTAACCCGAATATTTCAAGCTATTGAAGAAACGCGATTTTTAAAACAACTATCAACCCACACAAGATTATTTTTTGTCGGAGATGCTGCTCCTTTAACCTACATTAAGAACTTTTTTATTAGTCATGAAAATATCGATCAAAACTACTATTATGATTTATCTACTAAGACAATAGCAGAACTTAATAACGTTCCAGACCTAAATTTATATCAGGCAATTGTGGTGGTTTCTTTAGAAAATGAAGCATCTTTATTGTTTACCGTTGATCAACAGCTAAGTAAGGTTGTTCATCCTGTTATTTTGCAATTATTTGCTGATATATTTATTAATTTGTTGTGCGATCGCTATTTATTGCAAACTGCTCCTCAAGATAATCAAAAACCGAAAATATCTTATGCTATTTTAACTACCCCTCGCTCTGGTTCAACCTATCTTTGCGACTTACTTGACTCTACTGCGATCGCTGGGCATCCTTCAGAACATCTGCGGTTGGCGACGCAAGAATTAACTCGTCACTGTAGTTTTAATTGTCTTAAGTTATTGCATAATCTGATGGAGTATCGTACTACTAGTAATAGTGTATTTGGTACTAAGCTAATATCCCATTTCTTGTTTGAACTGCAACGAGCAAAACCTGACTTTGAACAAATTTTTCAGTCTATCGATCAGTTTATTCTCTTAATTAGAAAAGATAAGCTAGCCCAAGCTATTTCATTAGTCTTGGCTCAAAACTGAGGTTTGGCATCTTCATAGCGATGCTAAAAAAACTAGCTATCAATCTCAATTGGAAAGTATTAAAATTGACGATAATTTACTTAATGATGTAGAGCAGAAAGTTATTTTTATTGAGCAACAGGAAGAACGTCTCAAAAAAATCTTAGCTCATCATCAAATACAACCTTTAATCGTAGTTTATGAAGATCTTTTAGATAATGCTCCAGCACAAATCAATCGCATTCTAGACTTTTTAGCAATCCCTCAACCAGAACAGTACTTAATGCAGGTTACTTCGGGAATCAAGCGTATGCCTTCAACTATCTCGCAGAAAATTATCCGTCAATATCAAGAGAGAAAAAGCATGGTACATTAACGTCAGTTTGGGCTTAAGCAATGAACAATGAACATGAATAATGGCGAGCAGATGCTGAAGTTTGCAACATCTGCTTGCCATATTTACCCGATCTATTTTTGATCTATTTATCCACCAGCGTTAAAACTACGCCAAGACAAAATCAACTTCATTAGCACCGGCGGTTTCACCCTTGCCACTAACAAGTTTTTCGCCGTTAACTTCAACTGCAAAGTCAGTACCATCAAGACTAAGGTTGTAATCAGTTGCGTTTCCTGTATAGCCTACACTTGCTACCATCTTCCGCCCAGCATCAGTATATTTGAATGCCATCATCTGATTTTTGTTTTTCTCATTATCCTTTGCCCAGATGACCATATACTGGTCATTTTGATATTCAAAAACTTTGGGTGGGCGAGTAGGAACATATCGTCCAGGATTTCCAAAGCTTTGGTTTAAAAAGTCTTGCACCGAATCTGCTTCTACCGTAGCGTAAGCCACCTCGTCGGCTGCTACAGCTTCTACATCGCCCACGCTCTCTTCGACAACGTCTTCTTGACCACGGTTACGAAGATAGTCAACTGCTTTTTTCGTGCCGATAGCACCCACAGCCGCCACACCAGCACCCAATAAAATATTACGTAGTTTACTCATTAAGTTACTCCAAGATTAACGATTACTATTCCAGTTAAACAGCATCTTAGTGAGTTTTTAGCTATATTTGACTATTTTTTAAGAGTTATCTAGCAACTGAGTATTTATAACTAGAGTTTTTATTAAATTGTTACTTGATAAGCTCCGCAATTTCATTGACTATTAGGCTTACTTATGTGTAAAATAATACTTAAATATAGTTAATTTTTGGTTACGTTCCTTAACTCAATACTCAAGGTTCTCGACCTCAGATAATTATCTACATCTCAGCATCATTGAATAACTAATAATAAATAGGAGACATAAATACTCATGGGAGACAAAGATTTTTTCTTAGAACCTGATGACGCTATGACTATGGGCGACATCAACTATATGAGAACTAGTAAAAGAACCAGAAGAACTTTTCCAAAAACCCTCAAAAACAAAGATGGTTTTGCCTTTGAAAATGAAGTTTCTTCTATAGAAAACGGAAACAATCTTTACAAAAATAGTAACAATAACCAAAATACCACCGTAAATACTGTTTTCAACCCTACTCCTAGCTCTCAGTCTCAACCAGGAGTTACTGGCGGTTCAGCAGTCACTCAAACTAATCCAGTTAGAGAATTTTCACCTGAAGTAAAACCGTTGTCTCAAACTAATTTTGATGCTCCTAAGCCTGCTGCTGAAAAGCGTCGTCCATCCAATGACATGGATATGTTTCGCAACATGGCTAAAAACATCAGAAAATAAGCGCATTTTAAGTGATAACGAGTCTTATTTGGTTGATAAATAAGGCCAGGTATTTAGCTGAGGTGAATTGTTACAGTTCGCCTCATTTTTGTTTTTTTGCTAGATATCATAAAAACTGCTTTACGATCTTCAGGGACAGTTAAGATCAAGCTAAAAAAATTAAGCTGCTAAATAGGGAGTAAAAAATTAATGACTAATACGCAAACTAGAAAAGCCGATCATCTGCGTATTTGTCTAGAAGATGACGTACAGTTTCGCCTTAGCAACGGATTAGAGCTATACCGTTTTGCTCATGCTTGCTTACCAGAGCTTAATTTAAGCGAAGTTGACCTTAGCACTCAGTTTCTCGGTAAGAAATTAACAGCACCTCTGCTAATTTCTTCGATGACAGGGGGAACAGAACAGGCAAAAATAATCAATTCTCGTTTAGCACTAGCAGCACAACAGCACGGATTAGCTATGGGGGTGGGTTCTCAGCGTATTGCCGTGGAAAACCCGACTGTAGCTCATACTTTTGCCATGCGATCGCTTGCTCCAGATGTCCTGCTGTTCGCTAATTTAGGGGCAGTACAGCTTAACTACACCTATGGTTTAGAACAGTGCTTGCGGGTAGTCGATATTTTAGAAGCTGATGCTCTAATTCTGCACCTCAATCCTCTGCAAGAATGCATCCAACCTCACGGTGATACAAATTTTAAAGGCTTGCTCGCTAAAATCAAACAGTTATGTCAACAGATCGATGTACCCGTAATTGCTAAAGAAGTAGGCAACGGAATTTCTCAGGAGATGGCAACCAAACTAATTGAGGCTGGGGTAGATGTCATTGATGTGGCAGGTGCTGGAGGAACATCCTGGGCAATGGTAGAGAGTGAAAGAGCCGAAAATAATCTCCAGCGACGATTAGGGAGAACTTTTGCTGACTGGGGAATTTCTACCGCCGACTGTATTGTCCAAATTCGCGAGCAATATCCAGATTTACCTTTAATTGCTTCTGGTGGATTACGCAACGGGATGGAAGTAGCTAAAGCGATCGCTTTGGGTGCAGATTTAGCAGGGTTGGCTTTTCCTTTCCTCCAAGCAGCATCAGAATCTGAAGCAGCTATTGATGAGTTGATTGAATTATTAATTGCCGAGCTTAAAACCGTTTTATTCTGTACGGGCAATGCAAATTTAACTGAGTTAAAGCGATCGCCAGCTTTAATCAAAGTTGCATAGTTTGGGCAATTAAACTAACTCTGGGGGAACGGCGGGCATAAGTATTTTAAAAACTGTCCCCTTATTTGGCTGACTAGTAACCGAAATCTCTCCTCCACTGCGTTGAACAGATTGCTTGACTAACGTTAATCCTAAGCCAGCCCCCGCAGATTGAGATTTATCTGAGGGTTTAGTACGATAAAAGCCATCAAAAATTCGATTGATTTCTTTACTGGGAATACCCACCCCAGTATCTGTGACTAAGATTTCAATCTGCTGAGATTCTTTCTTAAATGATGCCTGCACAAAGACTTTTCCTTTGGCTGGAGTAAATTGTAAGCTGTTGTTGAGCAGATTAATAATAATTTGTCTAAACCAGGATTTAGGACAAGAGATTGGAGGTAAATTGGCAGGAATTGTGTATCCTAACTGAATCTCTTTTTCTTCGGCTAGAGGTTGATAGGTGCTGACTATGCCTGGCACAAGATCGTCTAAGCGCAGATATTCGGCTTCGGCAGGAGTTTCCAACTGCAATAAACCCAGTAGACCATTTACCAAAGAATTTTGGCGATCGCATTCGCTACTAAGCATCTGGAGATATAGCTGCCTCTGCTCTCCCTTGATTTGTTTTGACTCCAACAGACTTAGAGCCGTTTTTATATGTGTAATTGGCGATCGCAATTCCTGAACCAAATCGTTGAGAAAGTTTTCTTGTAAGCTTAATATACTGGCAGTAGGTGCAGGTTGATTGTTACCTCTAGCGCGATATATATTTAAAGCAGTCTGAACTTTTTCCTGTTGGCTAACTTGTAAAGTAATTAGCTTATTAAACAAACTTGCCTTAACTTCTGCGGGCAAATCAAAAGCGAAAGCTTCATCAGCTTGACTACTCCCCAAAACAATATTTTGCTTAATTTCCGCTAAAATAGTCCTGATTTCTTGAGGCGCAAAACTAGAAACCATCTTTAAATATGGTTGCTGTAATCTTTTACCCGAATTATCAATTTGAATTTTGCTTTTTTGCCATTGAGCTACGACCAAAGAACAAAAATCTGACCCAGAGACAATTAAGCAACATTCTCGCTGTAAGGTTTGGCTCTGATGGAGCTTAACAGCAATAGGAGTTTTAGCAGCATTTTCCTGTAAAGCTGAACCAAGTTGGAGATGTCTATTGTTACAAACAAAGATTTGTTCAACATTGCCCTCTTGCTGCAATCGTCTAATTTGATTGATCCAACTCTGAGTTTGCGGTAATTTGACCCAAACTGTGGCGCGAATTTGTTCTTCAATTAATAAATCAATAATACTACTAACATAATACTTTAATGTCTCTGCTCCTACTGAAAGGGATGCCAGAGGTTCATCTAAGTCCTGAGTTAACTGGTACAAAGATAGTTCAGAAGTGGCAATATTCATATTGTTAATAGCAATTCTATTCTAGAGCAAGCACAAGTAATTAATATTTAGGTTCAGGATACGTAAATAATTTCAATAAGATGAAGCAAGAATAATCAACAACTATTACAGACAAGTGCTTAAAGTGGCAACTACTGAAAGAGCTAAAGCTGCTAGATGATAGCCACCTTCTAGACCAAATAAAGGATACTTGCTAATATTTAAAACATATTTTGTCAGGATTGCGTAGTCTTCAGGCTGTAGTGCGATCTGAGCCAAGGGGTCACTATCATTAGCGTCATAACCTGCACTGACAATTAGTAAATCTGGTTGCCAACTGTCGAAAAATGGCATCACCTCTTGTTCAAACAAGCGTTGATAATCAGCGATCGCACTGCCTACCGAGAGAGGTAGATTGAGAAGATTATGATACTCGCCACTAATGCCTTGTTTTGTCCCAGTATATGGATAGCAAGGGTGTTGATGTAGAGAACAGTAAGCAATATTGGGGTTATCTGTGACGATCGCCTCTGTCCCATTACCGTGGTGAACATCCCAGTCTAAGATCCCGACTCGTTCAATTTTCGGTTTGCTTAAAGCATAATGAGCTGCGATCGCTGCATTAGAAAATAGACAAAAACCCATGGCTGTATCCCTGGTGGCATGATGCCCTGGAGGACGCGCCATCACAAAAGCAGGTCGATGATTTAAGACTTGATCAACTCCGTCTAACCAAGCGCTTACCGCCAATAGAGCCACTTCATAACTCCGCGCTGATATGGGCGTATCACCGTCTAGATATCCGCCACCTGACTCTGCAACTCGTCTAATTCGTTCAATATGTTCTAGAGTATGAATCTGCTGAATATAGGCTAAGATATTCCGCGACTTCGCTGGAGTGGGCAATTGCCAGTCAATTTGCTCCTGCCACTCAACAGTTTTGAAAGCTTCGGCGATCGCTATTAACCGTTTAGCTTTCTCTGGATGTCCATAACCCGTGTCGTGTTCGAGAAATTCTGGAGAGTAAATTACGGAAATCATCGCTGTTGTAAGTTTTTGGGATTCAAGGCTAGGGTCTTGTTTTAACCTTAAATATTTTTTTCCCTAAGAGAGCGCAATATCACGATTTGTTTACACAAAAATTAATTGCTATTTTCCGCAAATTCTCCCGAACTCAATTTTCTTTGAGCAAATCTGAGTTTAGCCGAGCGCGATCGCGGATTGGCTTGCTGTTCGTCTCTGGCGGCTGTAATCGGTTTTTGGTAATTACCTCTAATAATTCACTCCCCCGAAAACAGTGTTTAACGATCCGATCTTCCAGGCTATGGAAGCTAATAATGCCGATTTTGCCCCCTGGTTTCAGCCAATTTGGGGCTTGGGCGATGAATTTCTCTAAAGATTTTAATTCTTGATTAACTTCAATTCTTAACGCCTGAAACGTTCTCGTAGCAGGATGTATCCTACCATGACGATATTTGCCAGGAACAGTAGCAGCGATCGCCTCAGCTAGTTCGGTTGTAGTTTGGAAAGGGCGTTTCTGCACAATTTGTTTGGCAATGCGACGAGAAAATCTTTCTTCGCCATATTCATAAATCAGATCGGCTAAAGATACTTCTTTCCAATGGTTAACAATTTCCGCTGCGGTGGTTCTTTGGGAGCGATCCATACGCATGTCTAAAGGCGCAGAGTGGCGAAAACTAAAGCCTCGCTCCGCAATATCTAGCTGAGGTGAGCTTACGCCTAGATCGGCGATTATACCATTAAATAAAATGTTTTTTGGTTGATAGTCAGCAAAGTTGCCTTGCCAAAACTCAAGTTGCTGAGGATAATAGTGAGCCAGTTTTGCTTGAACTGCGGCGATCGCAGTTTGATCGCGATCAATAGCAATTAGCTCGACGTTTTGACCCTGCTGAAGAATTAGTTCACTATGTCCTCCTCCTCCCACCGTAGCATCTAAATATTTTCCTGCTGGTAAAATATCTAATCCAGCAATTAATTCGCGACTCAGCACAGAAAGGTGCTTAAATGTGGCTGATTTCTGTGCATCCACAGTATTTAATCTCCTGAAAATCTTAATTAAGATTTTATAACCTAAGTTGTGCTAGATGCTAACTTAATTGGAATTTGTGGGTACAATAATATATGTAGGATGATCAGGCTTTGCTTAACCGTCTCTACTTTTGTCAATTATCAATTATAACTTAGCTGAATTTATCATATTCACATATGGAAGTTAGCCAGCGCTCAGGGCCAGTAGAAGAACCTCCTGGTCATAGGTGGGCAGGGATTCTCGGAACGGGAGTGGCAATTGTCACCCTCACTCTTCCTATAATCATGATTGCCTCCTATTCACCGTCGGGAAGTAATGCGCAACCCATTCCTCAAGCTACGTATCAAACCAAAATTAGAGCGAACTCAATGGAATAAAGAAGAATTACCACGCTACACAGATTCTTTATTTATTAAAGCGTTGGGAATAAAGACTCAATAATGAATTATAGTGAGCATCTTAAAATTAGAAGAGCTAACTTCTAGCTGTGACACAAGGTAGCTGCTTTCTCAGGCAAAAAACATTTAGAATGCTTAATGTTTGCGTCATCTGAAACAACTATGAGTAAAATTACACAGCAGCTAGTCTTGGGAGCTATATTTCTAATTACGTTGCTCTTGAGCGTCAGGACATCCTGGGCAAAACTAAATGTCAACCAAATGTTGGCATTACATCGTCATGACTATCCGACTCCTACAGCGATCGCTATGGTTGAACCGCAAGTTCCTGTGGCTAGCGAAACAGTTGAATACATCACTATCAATGGACAGGCAATCAAGGGTTACTATGCTTATCCTCAAGCTATGACTAAACCTCTTCCTGGGATCTTAGCTATTCACGAATGGTGGGGACTCAATCAAAACACAGACAACCAAGTTTTTGAATAAGTATCTAAGCTAACTCAATAGTCTTGCCAGGATGAATAACGTTGGGCGTAATAGTCTAGAATTTCTGAGACTCTTTGCTTGTCGGCTGCTGTAAGCTCTTCAATGTAGTTGATTTCTAAAGCTGCAACTTGGCTTTGATAGTAGTCGAATTTTTCTTGAGGATCATGCTCAATTGAACGCATAATCAGCTCAGTCTCCACTCCTTCTACCTGGCGCAGATGAGCTGCTACTTCGCGATACACAGCTAGCGGTAACTGATGGCAGGTAAGCTGCCGTCTGTTTTTTTGATTTGTAGTTGATGACTGCATAAACAATTTAAATTTTTAATAAATTTTTTAATTTTAGACTCTCGATCCTGTATTCTTAACTTGATTTTCTCACTTTAGATCGAGTTTGGGGATAATCAATCTCGGATACAAGGACATAATCATTGCATAATATAAAGATATGCTAAGAGTTTTGTTTGCATCAATCGCGAATTTAAGATTGGGCAATTGCAAGACTCGTAGGGTAAAAAATATTGTTAGATAGAAAAAATTAATAACAAATTATGAAAACTGTTTCCGATAGTAAAAGGGCATTCCATAGTGCTTATCCTCGACCAATCAACTCTATCTATCGTCGAGTGATCGAAGAATTGCTAGTAGAGATGCACCTGCTGTCAGTGAACTCTGATTTTAAACCCGATCCAATCTATTACTTAGGAATTGTTACTTCTTTTGAGCGTTTGATGCAGGGTTATCAGCCAGAGTCAGATCGGGAAAAAATTTTTAATGCCCTTTGTATTTCTACCGATGGCGATCCTGAAAACTATAAGTCGCAAGCGGGGACTCTGTTATCTTTAGCTAAAGATAAATCAATAGATCAGCTGGTGGACTGGTTTGGTAATCCCAGCGGAGATAATGTGGATCATATCGTTGAACCGATTAAAGCGATCGCCACTAATGATAATTTCAAGTATAGTCGTCTATTTGCCATTGGTATTTATACTTTATTGGAAGAAGGCGATCGCGAAGTAGCTCAAGATCAAGAAAAATGTAACGCGACTGTCGATCGAATTGCCGAAAATCTTCATATATCTAGCGATAAAATGAAGAAGGATCTGGATATTTATCGCGGTAGTCTAGAGAAAATGGAGCAGTTACTGAAGGTGATTGAAGATGTTCTTGAGGCTAGTCGCAAGCAACGGGAGAAAAGAGAACAAGAAAAGCTAGCCAAGCTAGACAAAAATGAGCCTAAAGCAGAATCAGCAACCGCAGAATAGTAGCCTGGCGGTTGTCTAATGGATGTAGCTCACATACTGGTTCAGCACAAATTGTTGATCGTGCTTGATGATTGAGGTTGAAACTTAACCATCTTGGAATTGATGATGACAATCCTCTTTCTGGCTCAGGTTGTTAATTTTATTAATGATTTGAGTCGGATTCATTGATTTGAGCAAATATTCATCTACACCGCATTTAGTAAATTTTTGCCATTCATCATGTTCAAAGCGATCGCAAAGTAGAGATACTTTAGTATAGTCGGACAGAGAAGCATGAGCGATCGCATTGACAATATTTTCGACATCCATCATCGAACAGTCTTGATCGATAATGACAATTCTAGGTTGAAGCAATTCAATTTGACTAACCGCCATCGCCGAATCCGTTAGCCACACCACCTGATAATCGATGGTGTTTAGCAGTTGACAGATAAAAGTTGCGCTAGCTTCATCCTCTGTAACCAAGACGATGGTTTGTGAACCTGTGGCAGTTTGAGGTATATGCGTTGTTGGCGCTAAGGAGTGTAAATTATGGTTAGAAAGCTCTCTTTCAGGTAGATAAACCGTAAATATCGATCCTTCCCCCAAAGCTGATTCTATTTCAATTGTTCCGCCATGCAACTCCACCAGTTTTTTGGTTAAAGCCAGTCCCAATCCCGTACCGCCGTGAACTCGCTGGCGCACATTTTCAATTTGTTTAAATTTCTCGAATAGTAGCGGAATTTCCTCTGGGGCAATACCAATTCCTGTATCTTCAATTTGAAAAATCACCTGGCGCTTTTCGCGCCAAACTCTTAGTATTACTTCGCCCTCCTGGGGAGTAAACTTAATGCCATTACTCAGGATATGGAAGAGGATTTCTTTTAATCTAATTTCATCAGCCAAAAAACCAATTTTCTCTGGCTCAATCTCAATTTCCGACCTCAGTTTAATATTTTTTGCCCCAGCACTTTCTTGTAATAAATGCAGAGTATGTTTAACTACTTCAGGCAGCGATACTTGCTTGATTTCTAGCAGATGTTTACCCGATTCCACATCAGAAAACTCCAAAATATTGTTAATTAGAGAAAGCAGATGTTTACCACTTTGCTGAATCAGATGCAGGTATTCCTGCTGTTTTTCTGGCGACAGGTGCATCTTTTGTTTGGTAGATGACCATTGCAGCAGGGTGCTAGATAAACCAATCACACAGGTTAGAGGAGTCCGTAATTCATGACTCATACTACCCAAGAAATCATGTTTCGATTTGCTAGCTGCTTCGGCGGCAATTAGAGCGTCTTTTAGCTGCTGAGACTGGGTTTCTACCTGTTTTTCCAGTAGTTTCTTTTGCTGCTGTAGCTGTTGATAGGATTGATAGTTAAAAATTGCGATCGCCAAATATTCTGCTAGCTGGCGCAAAAACTGTACATCCTGATGTTGCCATGCTCTTGATTCACATTGGTGGGCAATGAGTAACCCCCATAGTTTACCCCTCACGTTAATTGGAATTACTACTTTGGCTTTTACCTGTAACTTGGTCATCAAAGACTGAAGACAAGGATCTAGATTAGAACCTGCTGTAAGATCATTAATCACCAAGCCAAATCCTTGACGGTATTTCTTTCTACAGCCTGAATTTTGCCCCCAGTAGCCCTCTTCTTGCAAATACAGGGTAGAAATAATGTCTTCGTTTCTTCTGGCTTCATAAGTAATTGTATCTACCGTCTTTACTGGCTTAATATTCAGCTGATTGGATTTAAGAGGAACACCTAGCTGATATACCAGAAGCCGATCAGATTTTAAGAAATTACAGCTACGATTAATTGCAGTTTGCACAATTTCTGGTAAATTAAGGTTCTGAGCGATCTGAATCTTAATCTGTTCAAAGATTTTTTCTTGCTCTACCTGGTAATGAAGTAAATTTTCCATTGGCGGACTAGAGTATTCACTATGATGGCGCTCTGCTTGTTCTGTACTATTCGTTAGCAATTTAACTGCCTTCAAGATAAAATCTGTGGAGTTATCTGTATTTTGGGTTAATTTAGCTGTGAGATTTGTACGTAAACTCTCAATAACACTAATATTCCACTTTTGTTTGTAGGCAAATTGAATTAATTTCTTGGTTATTACTGTGGGATCAAAAATTACGCTAACCTGATATGTTGTGGCAGTCAGATTTTTTTCTTGATGTAAAAACGCATTAAAACTTGGTGTTATTAATAAAAAGAATTGATTTGTTTCTGATTGTTGTAAAACGTATTTTTTTGTTTCATTTTTCAATAGATTGGTCAATGTATCTTCTTGAAACAATTGAGTTTCTTCTTTAGATGCCATATCTAGCCAAAGTTCAGCAAGTTGTTGCCAAACATGACAATCGACATTTCTTTTAAAGACTAATGAAGATGGGGAACTCGACACAATTTAAATTCGCAATTAAGACAGTTTTGTTCTCTATACAGCTTGGCTTACTTTAATCACCTTTGACTGAACTGTAATTATTTCTCAAGATTAGAAATCTTTCGCCAATTATGCATAAAATCGCCGCACTTCCTGGAGGCTGGAATCCCCATACTGAAGGAGTAATTTTTATTGAACAGTCACCTGCACCAATTGTTTTTCTGACTTATGCTGATACAGATATTCAAACTATTGCCGCTGCACAAACCCTTTTAAATGATAGTTTTCCTCACCTTAGAGTTGCTAATCTATTAAATCTACAACAGCAGTTAAGTATAGATGTCTATTTAGAAAATGTAGTTTCCCAAGCTAAAGTTGTCATCCTGCGTTTACTAGGTGGAAGTGCTTATTGGTCTTATGGATTTGAAAGGATTAAAGAGGTTGCCCAACAAAACAATATAGCTTTATTTATTTTACCAGGGGATAATGCTCCCGATCTAGATTTAATCAGCCATTCTACCGTTTCTCTAACTGTTGTCAATCAATTATGGCGATATTTAATTGAAGGGGGAACAGAAAACTATCTTAATGCTTTGCAATATATTAGTGATATTTGCTTACAAACAAATTATTGTCCTAATGCTCCAAAATCTGTTCCCGAATTAGGTAAATATAAATGGCAAAGTTCTGTTGGTAATTCAGTTGAATTTAGTCATCAACTACGTCCAGAAATAAACCCTGAGCTTAACCAGATATCGACACAAAGTTGTTGCGGAATATTATTTTATCGATCGCATTATTTAGCAGGAAATACTACACCAATAGATCGTTTAAGTAAATCTTTAGCTACTCGTAATTTGCATCCTCTACCGATATTTATTGATTCATTAAGAAATGTAGAATTACAGCAACAACTATTAGCTTTACTTAAAGAAACAAAAGTTAAATTACTACTTAATACTACTAGTTTTTCCTTAGCAAAAATTGGCGAATCGGCTCAGTTAGAATTTTGGCAGCAGTTAAATGTTCCCGTACTTCAGGTGATTCTGAGTAGCAGTACTGAATCACAATGGTCAACGAGTCCTCAAGGGTTAATGCCGAGAGATGTAGCGATGAATGTGGCGTTGCCTGAAGTGGATGGCAGGATTATTACCCGAGCAATTTCTTTTAAATCAGTCCAAACCTGGAACGATCGCCTAGAAACTAATGTAGTTGTCTACCAGCCCAAAAGCGATCGCCTGGATTTTGTCGCCGAATCCGCGGCTAATTGGATTAAACTGGCGAATACTCCAGTAGCAGAGCGTAAGGTTGCTCTAATTCTCGCTAATTATCCCAATAAAGACGGTAGAATTGCCAACGGGGTGGGTTTAGATACTCCCGCAAGCTGTATTAAAATCCTTGAAGCTTTACAAAAAGAGGGTTATACAGTTACAGATCTGCCAGCGACGGGAGATGAATTAATTCAACGGCTGACTAAGGGCATTACCAACGATCCAGAAAGTCGGCTGAATCGAGCTGGTTATCAAAGTTTATCTCCAGAAGAGTATCAACAGTACTGGGAAACATTACCTAATACAGTACAGCAAGGTATTTCCAACAGATGGGGTAACGTAGGGGCGATTCGCGAATCGCCCCTACAGATTGATATTCCTGGGATTCAATTGGGTAATGTGTTTGTTGGTATCCAACCATCGCGGGGATACGATCGCGATCCGAGTTTAAATTACCACGCCCCAGATCTCGAACCCACCCATGAGTATTTAGCCTATTATCATTGGTTACGCAGTAGCTTTGGGGTACAGGCGATCGTTCACGTGGGGAAACATGGCAATTTAGAATGGCTACCAGGGAAAAGCTTGGCGCTTTCAGCTAACTGCTATCCTGAAGTGGCATTACAAACTATTCCTAATATCTATCCTTTTATTGTTAACGATCCTGGAGAAGGTTCTCAAGCAAAAAGGCGATCGCAAGCAGTAATTATCGACCATCTGACCCCACCCCTCACCCGTGCAGAACTTTATGGTGGTTTAGAAAAATTAGAAGCGCTGATTGATGAATACTACGAAGCCCAAAGCTTAGATCCGACAAGACTTAAAATTATTAGCGATCGCATTACCAACCTTGTCCAACAGGAAAAACTAGACGAAGATCTCGGCATCAAACCAACGGATACTAAAACTTTGGCGCAATTTCTAACTGTTGCCGATGGCTATCTCTGTGAACTAAAAGAGGCACAAATACGCGATGGCTTACATATCTTTGGTCAATGTCCTGATGGGGAACAACTGCGGGATTTAATAATTGCGATCGCTCGTTCTCCTAGTTATGGTCGTCTTGGTCTGACTCAAGCTTTAGCCCAGGATTTTGGTTTAGATTTCGATCCGTTAATCAACAACGCCGATGAAACATTTGTAGGGGCGAACATTGGTGTAGGGGCGGTTCGCGCGATGCGAAGCGAGTCCTTTAGGGAACCGCCCCTACGGGGTTGGCAAACCGATTATTTCAAACGATTCCAACAATGCCGTCATCAGGGAGATGCGATCGCCATCCTCGAAGAAATCGCCATAGAACTAGTCGATCAATTAATCCAGGCTAAACCGATTACCCATTACCCCTTACCCATTACCCCTTACCCCTTACCCCTTACCTTTAGACAACTCCAGTGGATTCAACAAACATTGCTGCCGAATTTAATTAAAAGCGATCGCGAAATTATTAATTTACTCAAAGCCTTAGACGGCAAGTATATACCCAGTGGGGCATCGGGTGCGCCTACTAGGGGTAGACCAGAAGTATTACCTACAGGACGCAACTTTTATTCGGTGGATATTCGAGGAATTCCCACGGAAACCGCCTGGGAAGTAGGTAGTAATGCAGCAGAAGTCTTAATTGAACGCTATACCCAGGAAAATGGCGAGTATCCTCAATCTTTAGCGATCTCCATCTGGGGAACTTCCACGATGCGTACTGGAGGGGATGATATTGCTCAGGTGATGGCGTTGATGGGAGTTAGACCAGTTTGGGATGATATCTCTCGTCGAGTAGTGGATTTTGAAATATTGCCTAGCTCAATTTTGCAGCGACCCCGTGTTGATGTAACTATTAGAATATCAGGCTTTTTCCGTGATTCTTTTCCCAATATTATCGATCTGTTGAATAAAGTAACTCAAGCAGTTGCCGACTTACCCGAAACGGAAGACGTTAATCCTTTAGGCAACCACGTACGCTTAGAGCAACAGCAACTTGAAGCCCAGGGAATAGACCCAGTAACAGCAAAGGAGAAAGCCAGCTATCGCATCTTTGGTTCAAAACCTGGGGCATATGGCGCAGGAATGCAGGGTTTAATTGAGGCGCAAAACTGGCAGAGTGATGAAGATCTCGCGAGGGCTTACCTTAACTGGAGTTCCTATGCTTATGATACTACTGGAATAGGTCATGCTGCACCTGAATCTTTTAAACGTCGCCTCCAGCAACTACAAATTGTCCTGCACAACCAAGATAACCGCGAACACGATCTACTCGACTCCGATGATTACTATCAGTTTCAGGGAGGCATGACTGCTGCGGTGCGCAGTCTAACAGGTAAAAACCCTGAAGTATATTTTGGCGATAATTCCCAGCCGAGTAACCCCAGAGTACGCAAGCTCACCGAAGAAATCGCCAGGGTATATCGATCGCGAGTTGTCAATCCCAAATGGATTAAGGGAGTTATGCGTCACGGTTATAAAGGCGCGTTTGAAATGGCAGCTACCGTAGATTATCTTTTTGCCTATGATGCTACAGCTAATTGCGTTGCCGATCATATGTATGCAGGAGTAGCCCAAGCCTATATCTTCGACCGACAGGTACAGGAATTTATGCAAACCAAAAACCCCTGGGCATTGCGGGATATGTCCGAAAGACTTCTAGAAGCCCACCAAAGAGGACTCTGGCAGAATGTCGATGAACAAATGATTGATAATCTAAAAGCGATCGCCAATCAATCTGAAGCAGTTATCGAAGAAATTTAGACGTTGCTGATTAAGCAGTGCAGATCATTGGGTATTTAAAGTAGGTGATGGTATACCTGGTGTATAATCAAGGTATATCTCTGTGTTCTCGGAGGTTATAAAGTGTTTGAGTATGACTCGGCGAAAAGTCAGCTTAACAAGTCTAAGCATGGACTAGATTTTGAGGAAGCACAATTGCTTTGGAGCGATCCTCGAAGAGTGGAGATACAAGCATCTTCTACGACAGAGCCTCGGTTTATGGTGATTGGGCAAGTGAAAGGAAAATACTGGTCTGCTATCATTACCTACCGGGAAAATAACATCCGACTAATTTCAGTGCGACGTTCTCGTGATGATGAGGTTAAAGTTTATGAAAGCTGAAGAACTCGATAAGAAGTTTGATGAAGGTGGTTCAGTTCTTGAATATTTCGACTTGAGTACTGCAAAACGTCCAGGACTAGAGACTAAACGTATTAATGTTGATTTCCCCATGTGGATGGTGGATGCTTTAGATAAAGAAGCACAGCGTTTAGGAGTTCATCGACAAGCCGTAATCAAGACGTGGATCGCGCAACTATTAGATTCTAAAGCCGCCTAACGTTTTAGTTGAGCGACACAACCGTTGGTGTACCCTGCCCAATACAGTTGAGATGTAGGCGAAATCCCCCAATATTCACAAGTTCACCCTGTGGAGGATGTCTACGTCGATCCAAGGCTTCACTCACTGCTTGATAGAAAAGTCCTACAGCTAGTCCAATGGCAGTAATCCCTAGAGCAAACACAATCGCTTTTTCCATGATTGTCATAATGAAGGTTATAGGAATTTAAATAATACTACTTCCCTCAAGTTTATCTTTGCTACTAATTAGTTTGCGACATAACTATTTATCATACAGAATGTTTCCGTATAACTACCCTTTTCGGGAGAATATACAGAATCTTTCTCTGTATTTACTCTATGAAAAGTCTCTAAGTGGTAGTTTAGGCGCGAATATATTTTTCAAAAATATTGCTAAAATCACGTTTTGTATAGCGATCTAAGATGACAGCATTGTAGTTTAAAAGCATCGCGTTGTAATGTTTGACGATCGCGTCTTCACTCTCAACCGCACTAATTTTATACATCGATGCCAAAACCCCAAAGCACTGATTAGCATTGTTGCGAGCAATTTCTTGCTGATATTGTAGTTTACCGATAGTAATAAGCACTTTGTAAATATCTTTTAATGATTCGAGGCAATTTTTATTTACATCAATGCTAAAGGCTAAACGTTCGTCCATAGTAAACTTTAATTCAACATCCAAATCAATATTACCTGCGGTTTCAATTAATACTTGTGAAATTTTATGGCTGGCATATTCATAACGTTTAACTGTTCTTTTGCTCGAAATAGCAGAATCTCCATCTACATGAATTAAAGCAAAGTTGGTAAAGCAATATTCATCTTTTTTGGATTTGATTAGGAAAAATATTTTTTCCCCATCTTCGTGAAATAAGTAATCATCTGCATCTACTTTATCGTAGTCAGCAGGTGAAATAATTTTACCAATATCACTCAAACCTAATGTTTCGGATGCTAATTTCTTAAACATATTTTTAGAAGCTAAACTTACTTTTTTGTTATTATGCCCAATAGAAATGCTCCAGTATCAATTTAATATATTATCAATAACTATTAGCGATCGCTCGAAATCATCAAGCTTTTATTTATGTTTAATTCTCTCCAGCTTAATTCTGACTATCGCTGTTTTGATGGCACTGTTGCCTATTACTCCCACCAATCTTCTACCTGTAACTGCCAGATGAATTTTGCTGTCTATCTTCCTCCCCAGGCAAACTCTCAGCAAGTACCAATTCTGTACTATTTATCTGGATTGACCTGTAACGAGGAAAACTTTATCACCAAAGCTGGCGCGCAACAATATGCTGCGGAATTAGGCATTATCCTAGTTGTTCCCGATACTAGTCCGCGCAATACTGGTATTCCTGGAGAAAATGAAACATGGGATCTCGGTAGTGGTGCGGGTTTTTATGTCGATGCGACGGAAAACCCTTGGCAAAAACATTATCAGATGTATAGTTACATCACTCAAGAATTACCCAACTTAATTACACAAAATTTCCCTGTCAAACCAGATAAGCAAAGCATTTTTGGTCATTCTATGGGAGGACATGGAGCATTAATTTGCGCCCTGAAAAATCCGCAACAGTACCTATCTGTGTCTGCTTTTGCACCTATAGCAGCACCAACAAAATGTCCTTGGGGAGAGAAGCTATTTACGGCTTATTTAGGCGCAGATCGGCAACAATGGGCAGAATATGATGCGAGTGAATTAGTCAAACAGACTCAGCTAAACTCCACAATCCTCATCGATCAGGGAACTGACGATCAGTTTTATCAACAGCAACAATTATTGCCAGAAAATTTTGCTCAAGCTTGTGAACAAGTCGGACAAAAATTAAATTTACGTTGGCAACAGGGATACGATCACAGCTATTTTACCATTAGTAGTTTTATAAAGGATCATATGCAGCATCATGCTGTTTATTTAACTAATTAAATTAATCATCAGTTGATTTAGAACCAGAAAATTTTTAAATTGGCTGCTATTTTCAATAAATTCTGATGTCTAAATTTATTACTTTCAAACCAATTGGAACAATTTTACAAGAAGCCGATCTGATTACTACTCCACAGCTAGAAGTTGCCCTGAGAGATCAAGCTTATTACGAAGATATGCGCTTGGGCGAAATACTGGCTCTTCGAGGGTGGATTAAGCAAAACACTGCCGACTTCTTTGTTCAAGAATGGTTTAAACTAGTTAACCAAAGAAGAGAACATCCAATTGGTTTTTACTTAAACAAGGCAGGGTTACTGAGCGAATCAGATATTCAAAAAATACTTAAAGAGCAACATGCAAATTCCTTGCGTTTTGGCGATGCTGCTATTAAACAGGGATTGCTTAAGCCCAATACAGTTCAATTCTTCCTGCAAAATTTGTTTCCGTCGCAAATCAATAAGAGTCGTCAAATCTCTCAAGAAAATGAAAAATCACCAGATAAGATTACTAAAGATGATATTACCTATTGGGTAACGATGAGTTCAGCCCACGTAACTCGTTTCTAGGTAGTGAGATGTTTGATAAGTAAACTGCCGAGGTTGTTTATTGTTCACTGTTGAATTTGTAGGATGGGTTTTGCTATTACGCTACCCATCCATTATCTACTGATTATACTTCTTCAGAATGAGAGTCACTATCTTGATTCTGGTCTGTTTTTATGACCTCAGTAGTAACATTAATTTCAGTAGTGGTTACTTCAATAATATTAAATCGATCTGTATCTCTATTATTAGATTGACGCTCAGATTCTGCTTCTAATACTTCAGCAACTTCTACTGTTTCTAAAGAATCAAGTGCTGATTTAAGTTGGGTAGATTTTGCTGTTGCTAGGGGAGTGATTTCAGGTGTTGGTTCAACTTCTTGGGTTGTAGCTGTAGCTGTATCTTTTTCTTCGTTAGTAACTGTTGTGGATGAATCCTCAGTTTGAACGTCTGGTTGAACATTTTCTGTAGGCTGACGATGAGGAGTATCTGTGGTTGCTGATTGGTTTTCGGCTGGCTTAGAAACTTCGGGTAACTTATTTGGTAGTGGCAGAGGTTCAGTTTCTAGTGATGATGCTTGAGTGTTAGGAGCATCTTTCATAGCTGAGGTGGTTTTTTTCGCTTCAACCAGAGGTTTATCATCTAAAATATTTGAAACATTAACTTTTTAGTGCCTTCTTCAGAAATATTGGCAGGAGTTTCAGGCATGACAATATTTTGTTCTGTCACCTTGGGCGTAGGCGCTTTAGCCTCAGGTGGGGTAGATGGCTGAACTTGAGGCTTTTTGCGCTTGAGTAAACCATTAATGCTTTGGAGAACTGAGAAATTGTTGGTTTCCGCCACTTGTGCTGGATTGGCGATCACGCGCCTTAATTTAATCGTTTGCCAACTAGAGGAGACTATTAAAACTGTAGCAGCAGCCTGACCTAAAAGAACTGCTCCAGTAATATTGCGGGCGCAGTACCACAGGACTAAAGCATAAAATAATCCTACCGTACTCCATAAAAAATCATCCTTACGGTGGATCTTAGACATCAAAAAAGCGGTTGAAAACAGTACTAGACTGCTGATGGCTACGGCGATCGCTAAGGCGTATGACAACATTTTCCAAACTCCATTGACTGCTCTATATATTCTGCGACATGAGCAGGATATTTTGTATGAATTTCCATAATTATCTCAACAAAATGCTGTAGAAGAAAAATAAACTCTAGAATTTAGTCACCAGTAACCAAGCCAAAATATATCTCAATGAATAGTTTAAAATATCATCAGCAAGAGACAATAAAACTAAAAGTAAACCAAAACTCTCAATCTAGCTGGGGGAGAGCTAATCAATAACAACTGTATGCAAATTTATCTAGATCATAGTGCCACGACGAAACCTCGTCCTGAAGCAATCGCCGCAGCTCAAGCTGTATTTAAAGAGCAATGGGGAAATCCTTCTAGTCTTCACGATTGGGGACAGCGATCGGCAACAGTTCTAGAAACAGCCAGAATGCAGGTAGCTGGATTACTTAATGCTTTTAATCCTGAATCGATAGTTTTCACCTCTGGAGGTACAGAAGCCAATAATCTAGCGATCATGGGGGTGGCTAGACAATACAGTACGCCACAGCATATGATTATTTCTAGCGTTGAACATTCGGCTATTAACGAGCCTGCGAAGCTTTTAGAACGATGGGGATGGCAAGTAACTAAACTGCCTGTAAACCGCTACGGTAGGGTCAATCCTTTAGACTTACAAGCATCTCTGCAATCCAATACAGTTTAGTCTCAGTCATTTATGGACAAAGTGAGGTAGGAACACTGCAACCAATCGAAAAACTGGCAGCTATCACCAGAGAACATGGCGCTCTTTTTCATACCGACGCGGTTCAGGTAGCAGGGCGTTTACCTGTTGATGTCCATCAACTAGGAATAGATTTATTATCCCTCTCTGCTCATAAGCTATATGGAATTCAAGGAGCAGGTGCTTTGTATATCCGTGAGGGAATTAGGCTTATACCTTTATTTGGGGGGGGAGGACAGGAAGCTAATCTGCGCTCAGGAACTCAGGCTTTACCTGCGATCGCTGCATTGGGTGTAGCAGCAGAGTTGGCAGCAGCAGAGATGCAAACAGAAGTCTTTCGTCTAATTACCCTGCGAGATCGCCTATTCGATCTCATGGCAGACTATCCTTGTTTAGAGACTACGGGGGATCGCATCTATCGTCTTCCCCATCATGTTAGTTTTATTTTAAGCGATCGCTTTGCCACCACAGCCAAAGATATTACGGGAAAAACTATTGTTAGACAGCTAAATCAAGCAGGCATTGGTATTAGTGCGGGTTCTGCTTGTCATAGCGGTAAATTAAATCCTAGCCCCGTTTTAACGGCAATGGGTTACAGTCCATCAGCAGCAAAGCGAGGAATTCGTTTAACCTTGGGGAAAGATACTATAGAGGCGGATATAGACTGGACAGCAATGGTTCTAAGACAGGTTATCTGCCGTTTGATGCCTCCATTAGTATGCTGTAGTTAAGCTTTTAGTTATTAATAATACAGTTTTTCTTGACCAGTCAAATTGAAGATACAACTATAGTTTTTAAATAACTCAAAACACCTACAAGTCTTGCATCCCTTTATCTTCAAAATATTTATCAAAAAACATCGAACAATGATATGATAACGATTCGTGATATACTCCCATCGCCTCTCTTCGAGTAGGCGTGGGCTTCTCTAAGACTAGTATAGTCGTCGAGCATTTTATAGTGACACGATACCCAACGCCACTTTTTTGATCAACAATGAGCTTGCATAGT
>JAAUOU010000182.1 GCA_012034765.1 Pleurocapsaceae cyanobacterium CSU_1_1
CCCTGCCGATAGTTATTGGCTTGGGTTTGGTGATGATACTTTTAGGAGCGATAAGTATTACCACAGCCAATGAAGAAAATATTACAGCTATTACTCAGAATTCCAAATCTGATGCTTTGGCGATCGCTGAAGTAGGAGTTGCCCGATACAGAGAATTATTAGATCGCAACCGAACATTAGCAGTAAATGACTCAAGCCAGTGGACAACAGAAACGCAAGTTTGTAATAACAATACCAATGAGGCTGGTAGCAATCTAGATGATAATGTTCCCTCATTAACCCCAGGCACATCTAACGCGATTAGTTCATCTATTGGCGAATATTCATTAGTTTCCTATGAATATATAAATGACGACGATGAAGATGGCAATGTTTCTACCCCAGGAATTGCCAATGGCTTTTTAGATTTAACCAGTGATGCTGCCAATAAAAATGCAAGAGGTAGGTTAACTGTTCAGGGTACCGCTCCTGATGGTAGCGAAGCACAAATTGAAGTAGAAATTCCTGTCCGTATCAATCCAAATGATATGACTAATCTTACCCCTGCATTATGGATTGGAAATTCTGGTATTACGAGCCTTGGTAATTTAACTATTGGCAATGGTAATGTGGTGATTAGCGACCCAGCTGTAGTCACAGGAACGACAAGAGATGGATGCAGAAACTTTTCTGACGCGAACACTAGTGATGGTTCTGCAAATTTAGCCTCTACAATCACATTTCCTACTCCACCAACCACGACCCCGCCAACTCCTCAAGGGACAGTGATTAGCGACAATCGAAATCTGCCATCAATTCAAAAAGCTGTTGACAGCATCAATGAAGCTGCTGGCGCGGCAATGGGCAACCGAACTAATGATGATATTCCTACAGCCAGTGGAAGAGCAATAACTTTTGGTTCTACGGTATATAAGTCATACAGGTTAAAAGCAGACGATCCAGCGCGATCTGCCACTGGTTCAACTGTACCTTTTAAGGCTAGCGATTGTAACAACATCAAATTATGCCGCTACTATTATGACCCCACTGGAACTGGGGGTTTAACTTATAGTGGCTTAGATATAGTAACTGATGGTGTTGCTAAAACAACATTGCTATTGCAGCAAGACCTTACGATTAATGCGACTGATACGACTGATCTGACTTATCCGACAGGGAGAGATATTAAGGTTGGCAGCAGCAGTAGTTTTGGCAGTTCTGATGGTTTTGAAATATATGTTACTGGTAGTGGCAACGATATTACTATTAATGCTGACATGGTAGAACCATAGATATTAGAGCCTTCATTCACGCCCCTCAGGGTAAGTTAACCATCACTGGAAACGGAACTGTTAATATCTTTGGTTCTGTTTGGGTTAACGATTTTGAAAATACTAATACAGGCACTGTAAATATTTCCCCAGACAATATTAAAACCAGTAGCGCTGCTACTACTGGAGACAGATCTTACCTGTTTTATGCCACAACTCCAGGCAGAACTCCTAAGCCACTGACTGGTAGTCCCACTAATTGGAAAACAGAGGAGGTCGATTAAACTATGATCACTAAGTTACTCAAATTAAGCAAAACCACCCCTCAAAAAGAAGCTGGCTTTAACCACCCTGGAAATCCTTGTTTCCCTGATAATTGCCTTACTCTTTGTTGCTGTATCCATGCAAAGTTTAGTCTATGCTATGGCGATGAAGGTGCAAGCACAGGAAAAGCAACGAGCTAATGAACTAATTCAAGAAGATATTGAAAGAATTAATCAATTAGGTAGTACGGCTCTTACAGCGACTTGTAATGCAACTGCATATACAGGCAGCTATGCTGAGGCACTATTTAATGCTATTCCTACTACAATTCAGACCAAAACTATTATCAAAAAAATTAAATCAGATGGTTTAGTTGAGACTGGTGTCAAACAGTTAGCTTTGAGCCGTTCTCATGTCAGCAGTTCTGCTGGAAATAGTACTGCCCCCCATCGAACTTTAAAAGTTAACTACCAAGTTTGGTGGGGTTGGAATGGTACAAATTTTCAAAACAAAAATGGTGCAAATCTTTCAGCTGGAGATGAGCCGATCGCCGAAACTTATGTGGAGATTATACCTGATGTTGCTTTACAATGCCCGTAAATCTAGTTCTGGCTTTACTCTAATTGAAATGCTCGTTGTGTTTATCATTGTCGGGGTAATTGCTGCGATCGCGGCTCCTAATTTTCTGGGCTTGCTCAATCAAAGTCGAGTCAAAGATGGCTTGGCACAAGTTGAAGGAGCAGTTAAAGAAGCACAAAGACAAGCTATGCGTAGGGGAAAACCCTGCAAAGTTAAATTTGTGACTAGAACTATAAATGGCAAAACCAGAGAAGTAATTACTGTAGTCGAAAGTACTGATACTGGTGAAACTGTTGCTGCTGGTTTTTATAATGGCTGTTTATTAGAGGAGAGAATCTTACCAGTAGAAGTAGAAGTAGAAGTTGACCCAGGAACTATTACAAAAATAACTTTTTCTGGTAAAGGAAACACTGACAGCGATAGTAACGGAATAATTCAAATATCTCATCCACTTACTACCACCGTAAAATGTATTCAAATAGAAGGAGTGTTGGGAAATATTTTAACTGGTGATTATGACAGTGCAGATTCTAGCTGCAAACAGTCCAGTTTGATAAGTAATCTAGTTAATTAGTTATTATCAATGCAGAGCAACTTCATTAGAAAGAGCGATCGCGGTTATACCTTAACAGAAATGATGGTCACTCTGATTATTATTGGGGTGATTGCTGCGATCGCATCTCCTAATTTTCTCGGCTGGCTGAGTCGCATTAGACTGGAAGGAGCATTACAACAGCTATTAGGGGCAATCAATGAAACCCAACGGCTGGCTATGATGCGGGGAAAATCTTGTCGGATCAATATTAATCGCAGCACGAATAAGATTACTGCTAATACTGCGGGATGTTTATTGAGCGATCGCGCCATTGATGACAGCATAACTATCAGGAGCAACTTTACAAGCTCAACCAGTATTACTTTTTCCTATAAGGGTAGTACCACTAGAATGGGTACTATCGTCTTATCTTCAGATCATACAGACTTGCAAAAATGCTTTGTGATTTCCCTGGGTACTGGGATTAAAAGAGTTGGTAATTACAACGGCAGTAAAACTGGTTCACTTGACTACACCAAATGTAAAACAACTGAATAAATCTCAAATTTTAATAATGTCATACTAACAATTTTACTATCATAGCATCCGTGATATCATGCTAAAATGATAGTATCTTTTAAAAACCAAGCTACTGAAGATATTTTCGATAGCAAAAACTCTAAAGCAGCAAGAAAACTATGCCCTCCAAGTCTTTGGTCTACTGCTCGTAGAAAACTCGATCAACTCAACGCAGTAACTATTTTAGAAGAACTAACAATACCACCTGGTAATCGTCTAGAAACACTTAAAGGAGATCGAAAAGGTAAATACAGTATTAGAATTAATCAACAATATAGAATTTGTTTTACTTGGAGACAACAGTCTGCGAGAGAAGTAGAAATAGTTGATTATCATTAAAAATCAGTTTATGAAAATACCTAAATATCGACCACCAACTCATCCAGGAGAAATGTTACTTAAAGAGTTTTTAGAGCCAATGCAAATTACTCAACAAGCACTAGCTCAAGCAATTGGCGTACCCTATCAACGAGTAAATGAATTAGTAAACCAAAAAAGAGGCATTACCCCCTCTACTGCCTTGCGATTATCTAAGTTCTTCGGGAACAGTCCCGATTTTTGGCTGAATTTGCAAAATGCTTGGGAAATCTATTATGCTCAAGCAGCAGAAGCTGAACAACTGGAAAAAATTCAACCTTGGGCGATAGGTTAATAGGTTAAAAACTACTGGTCAATTTTTTTGAAAGAGGAAATTCATTCTATAGAAAAATTCTAGTAATGATATCTAGCTTGCAAAAATTCGCTAAATCTTTTTACTCCAGAAGTTTTCAATGACAATTAGTTGAACGCCAAAATTAATTTATATTAGGTTGATATACTTTGTTTTAGTAGTATCGCCCAATTTATATGAAGTTAGTCGATGTTGCCAGTCGTATAATAATTGACCCTCGAAAGCTAACGGAATATGCGCTTAATCTAGATAATCCCAAAGGAGCAGACAAAGCAATAATGTTTGAACGTCATCTTGGTTTTACCAAAGACAACCACCAATTGCTACTACAGCAAATTGAGTCAAAAGTACTTGATGCTGAGGCGACTTTACAAACAACAGACGTACACGGACGAAGATATCAGGTAGATTTAAAAATAGAAGGAGTTGAATTAGGGCAAATAGAAACTGTGCGAACGGGATGGATCGATCGTTGAATTGAAAAACGACATAGCAAGGTTAGTTACTCTTTATGTGAGGAAAAGAAAATGACTCAGCCAGAATTATTTGATGTTGTTGAGTTATTGATAGATTTGCCCGAATCAAATCTCCGTGCAGGAGTTCAAGGGGCAATTGTTGAATGCTATCAAGATAATAACTATGAAGTGGAGTTTCTAATTCTGAC
>JAAUOU010000063.1 GCA_012034765.1 Pleurocapsaceae cyanobacterium CSU_1_1
CGGCAGCTACGCCCGCGACATACCACTACTTTTGTTGTTGATGAGGATGCTGAAGATGCTGGACTTTGAGCGATCAATGGTAACTCTATTTCTGATGTCATTACTGCACAATTAAAGTAAACATAATTTTGCTTTTAGTTACAATAGTTACAACCTATCAATTTTAAAACAGCTTTCAAAAGATATAGTTCATCTTCACTTCGGATGATCTGTAAATTCTTCACTGATAATTAAAATTTAATTTATGCTGCTAAATCTTAACTTTTTCAATGCCCCAGGGGGCATCTAGATAAAATGTGCTAGCTTAATTAGTAATCAGGAATTGGATTTTAGTTTATCTCTGCAAAATATGGCATATATCTCCTCTAAATCTGACTCACAACTTAATTCAACTTATTAAAGGAAGTAGTAAGTGGTTACAATCCCTCATCAATCAACATCGACAGTTCATGAGCATCACCATCATCATGAATCTGAACATAACCAAAACAATCGAGTAGCCGTATTATTAATGGGCTATGGCGAAGTGGAAAGTTATGCAGACTTTGCCAACTATAACGAACAGGCACTCAATCTTTTGACGGCTAAATTCGCCCCTGTTCCTACCTGGATTTATCCAGCGATCGCCAAATTATTAGCAATTTTTGATCTTCATGAGTGGAGTCATCAGCACAATAATTTTATTTCCCCCCACAACGCCATCTTTGAAGAGCAAAGAGTAGGTATTGAAAAAGAACTTAAAGAAACCTGGGGAGATAAGGTAACAGTCTTTAAAGCGTTTAACTTTTGTGCGCCTCATTTGCCTGAACAGGTACTAGCTGAAATTAAAGAGCAAGGTTTTGAAAAGATTTTAATTTATCCTTTGCTAGTAGTTGATTCTATTTTCACTAGTGGTATTGCTGTCGAACAGGTGAATAAAGCCCTAGCACAGCAAGCCGATGGGGATGCTCATTGGTTAAAAAGTTCTCGCTATATTCCTTCCTTCTTTAACAAGCCAGAATATATTGATTTAATGGCGCAGATGGTGGAAGAAAAAATTGAGGCAGAATTAGCTCAAGGGCATCTAGCTTCACAAATCGGCATCATTCTCATGAATCATGGTTGTCCTCATAAAGCTAAGGGATTTACTTCAGGCATTGACGAAAGCCAAGCTATGTATGAATTGGTCAGAGAAAGACTCATTGATAAATATCCGCTTATTTCTGTCGGTTGGCTCAATCACGACACGCCTCTAATTGAGTGGACACAGCCAAATGCTAAACTGGCTGCTCAAAACCTGATGGAGTTGGGAGCAAGCGCAATTATAATGATGCCCATTGGTTTCGCGACTGAAAACCACGAAACTCTGCTAGATGTGGATCATATTATTCATAGCCTCCAGCACAAGCATTCTGACGTTACCTTTATTCAGATGCCCTGCGTCAATAGTCGTCCTGAGTTTATGCACATGGCAGCACAGTGGGCAAATCCTCAGATTGAAGCTTTGTTAGGGGAGTCTGGGAATACAGTCAATCCTCAGCTAGCTAAAACCCAAGCTGCTCATCACCATCATCATCACTAATAATCAGCTTTTAGCTCTTAGCTCTTAGCTTGGGAAAACCAAGGTAAAAAACATAGATATGGCAGGGGTGAATCACCATTCACCCCTACAAAAATTATCTATCATGTCTTCAACTTAGATCGATCTTACTTATCAACTACTAACTATCAACCAAGAATATCAATTTAACTATGTCCTAAAAGGCGATCGCCATCAACCAACGATCTTATTTTTACATGGTTTTATGGGAGACTGTCATGATTTTGCTCAGGTGATTAGTAACCTGGGGGAATTTTGCTGTTTGACGGTAGATTTGCCTGGTCATGGTCAGACTACAGTACAGCAGGATAGTGATTATCAGATGTCGAATGTTGCTCAAGCAGTAGTTCAATTATTAATCGAGCTAAACATCAAGCAATGCATTCTGGTAGGTTATTCAATGGGAGGCAGAATTGCTCTTTATCTAGCCATTCATTTTACTCAACATTTTCAGGGAGTAATTTTGGAATCTGCGACCCCAGGATTGTCTAGTCAGCTAGAGCGCGATCGCCGTATAGCTCAAGATTTAAAGCTGGCAGAGCAGCTAGAATCTTTAAATTTGGCTGATTTTATCCAACAGTGGTACAGCAAGCCTTTATTTGCATCCTTCGTGGGACATTCTGATAATCCCCAGCGATCGCCAGAAGATTATGTAACGATCCATACAAGCTAGCCAAGTCTTTACGATTGATTGGATTGGGGACACAGCCATCACTATGGAAAAGTCTTCCAAAAATACAAATTCCCCTGCTGCTAATTGTGGGAGAGTTAGACACCAAATTTGTCCAGATTAATCAATGATGACTAATTCCTGTCCCCAGGCTAGTCTACAAATCGCCAATAATACTGGTCACAATGTTCATTTTGAAGATCCCTTCAAGTTCAGTCAACTCCTTAAAGATTTTATTGCCAGATTATCCTCAACATATGAATCTCAATTGCCAGATTAATTATCAATAAAAAATTACAGCTGCTAACACTTTGGACTGAAAATAATGCTTTTTTGTTAGATATACAAAGTCAATGACTAGTAGCAAACATTTAAGTGTTTCATATAACTACATGCCTCAATTTTGATAAAATAGCTAATTTTGAGCGATTTATTGTTGATTTTGCTTTAAATGTACAGAAGATATTTTTATTCAAATAAGTTAAGATCATCAGTAGTAACACATAAACATAAAAGTAACAAATATATCTTTATTCTTGAGCAAGCAGCGCCGATTCCTTTGTAGCTAGTTCAATTGTTCTGCTTTTTAGAGCAGAAAAAACATTTAACAATATTAATAATCATTAATAATCAAGATGAATATTCAACCATCATTATCTTTAACGCAGTTATCGTCTAACGGTTCGGCGGATAACACAATTTTGTTCGATGTGAGCGAACTGTTGAGTAATCTACGGGAGGCTAAGACAGAAGCAGATATCCTGCAAACGGGAGTGAAGATTGCTTACCGAGCATTAAAATGCGATCGCGTCGTTGTCTATAGTATGCAACCAGAATCCTACTGTAAAATCGTGGCAGAAGCTGTCACTCCTGGCTACACTCAAATTTTAGGTAAGACGCTCAAAGACTCGTGTTTTGAGGCGAGCTATATTGAAAAGTATAGTAAAGGTCGAGTACGAGCAATTACTGATATTCATAAATCGGGGATGAATCCCTGTTATATTGAAAATTTAGAAAAAATTGAGATTAAATCAAACTTAGTTGTACCAATTGTCCGTCAAGATGATTCCCTGTACGGATTGCTGGTTATGCATCAATGTTCGAGAACCAGAGAGTGGCAACAGTTAGAAGTAGAATTTGTTCTCCAAATTTCTAGTTGGCTGATTGAAGAACTTGCGAGAAAGCATTATTATTCTGTTTTAGAGTCGCAGGTAGAAAGCGCCAGGGAAGCTAGACAGTTAATCACCACGGCAACACAAAAAATTAGCCAAGCCCTAACTAGTCAGGAAGTTCTTCAGCAAGGGGTATCACAGGCAAAAGAAATAATTAATTGCGATCGCGTTGTGATTTATGGATTACAAGCAGGAAATATGGGAGAAATTGTCGCGGAGGCAACTATTCCTGCTTTAGCTTCGATTTTGGGTAATGTCATCAGAGATCCCTGTTTTGAATATCGTTATTTGGAGCAATATCAAAGTGGACGTATTCGGGCAATTCGGAACATTTTTGAAGCTGGCATGAGCAACTGCTATGTTGATAATCTTGCCAAAATAGGTATTAAATCTAATTTGATTGCACCAATCAATTGGGACAACGGAAAAATTTATGGTTTGCTAGTAGCTCATCAATGCTTCGATTTTAAAGACTGGCAGCCAGATGAAATTGAAAATTTTAAAGAAATAGCTTTTCATACAGGATTGTCTTTATCCAAAGCCATTATTAAAGAGCGATATTATACCATTGAGGCAGGACTACATCAGCTAAATCATGTCAAGGACACAGTTAATTTGGCAAAATATAAGATAGAGCAGATTAAACAGCCAATACAGAATACAGGCAAGGTTTTAGTTGAAGTCAATAATCTCAATAAGTTGTTAGAGCGAGAAATCGATCAGATTAATCAAAATGCCTCGGCACAGACGAAAAAAGATACCAAGTTAATGCAAATTATTGCTCGAAAATTAATTTCAATCACCTCAAAACTTAGAGGTTCTTTAGGCACAGTTAATACTAATGGTAATGAAGCAAGACTATTTTTAGAGGAGGCAATCGAGCATATTGATGGGAACAAATCTGATTTGGCTGATTTGTAGTGATGGTAGTTGACTAATCTTAGAGCGAGTTTATTTAGCGATCGCTTTAAATCTCAATCGACTAACAATTTGGATTAAGCGGACTAAAAACAAGAGCGCGGCGATCGCCAAACCAAGAGACTGTCCGATCCATAAACCTTTTCCTCCCATGCCGTAATTAAAGCCCAAAATATAGCCCGTAGTTAAACCAATACCCCAAAAAGCAGGAATGCTCAGAAACACAGGAATTTTCGTATCCTGGAGTCCTTGGAGTGCGCCATAAATAATTTTTTGCATCCCGTCGAGGATTAGTGCCACTACTCCAATAGTCAGCATCGGCACAGCCATTTTAATTACGGCTAAATTAGCAGGATCGTTCAAGTCAAGATAGAGTCCGATAATTAATTGAGGGAAAATACAGATAGCGATCGCCATTCCTAAATTAAATACCAGTCCCAAGACAATGCTGAGATAAGCAGCCTGTTGAATCCCGATTAAATCTTTTTTCCCTAAAGCTTGTCCCACTCTAATAGTTGTAGCGTAGGAGATGCCCAAAGGAATCATAAAGATAATCACAATAGTTTGCAATACTATTTGATGAGCAGCCAAAGTTTCTGTACCCAATGCACCCATAAGATAAGTAACTATTGCAAATAGTCCTGACTCCAAAGCGATAAAGATGCCAATGGGTGTGCCAAGCTGAATTAGCTGGCGGAAGATAGCTAATTGGAATTGACCTAGCTGTGCAAAAAGACCGTAGGTTTTAAGTCGTGGATGTAGCATTAGATAAATCAGCAAAGTCAAAAACATACCCCAGAAAGTAATTACGCTGGCGATCGCTAAACCCGCAATTTCTAAATGAGGAAAGCCAAGTTTACCAAAAGCCAGTATATAGTTACCGACTATATTAAATATTGTTCCGCCCATAACAATAAACATCAAAGGACGAGGATGAGATAAACCAGAAATAACTCCGCGCAAGAGCATAAATCCCAATAGCGGAAAGCAGCCCCACACCATGATGTCTAAATAGGTGCTGGCAAGAATAACGGTGGCGCTATCTTGCCCAATTACTAGTAACAGGCGATCTAGATTGGCAATAATTATGGCGATCGCCATGGTTAAAATTAAGACTAGGTAAAATCCTTGACTGGTAATCTTCGCAACTTGATGCTTTTGCTGCGCACCATCAGCCTTGGCAATCAATGGCGTGACAGCCATGACCACTGCCCCAACTATACTGGTTAGAGTCATAAAGGTAATGCTTGCCAGCCCTCCTCCAGCAAGAGTTAATGCTCCTAAACGACCCATCATCAAAGTGTCAAAAAAACCTGTAAGAGCTTGGGCTAGTTGGGCGCTAGCTAGAGGAATTGCTAAGTGGAGCAGTTTTTTACTCTCCTGACAAATTGAACTAATTGAACTGGTTGTTAAAGTCAAAAGTAAAGCTATGCCCTATGAAGTGAAAAGTATAATTGCGAATCACATCTATAGATAAAATCTATTGTGTCTATCGTATTCATTGTATTTTCTGAACCAACCTAAAAAAACTATAATAATCAGGCAAGATTTAACGATGCTGGAGAAACTCTTATGGCGCGGATGTATTACGACGAGGATGCCAACCTAGATCTATTAAAAGATAAAACAGTAGCAATTATCGGCTATGGTTCTCAAGGACACGCTCATGCACTTAACCTCAAAGATAGCGGTGTTAATGTCATTGTTGGTTTATATCCTGGCAGTAAATCAAAAGCCACCGCAGAAGCAGACGGGCTAACAGTCCATTCTGTAGAAGATGCAGCCAAAGCAGCAGATCTAATTATGATTCTGCTACCAGATGAAGTCCAAAGACAAGTTTATACTCAACAGATTGCTCCACACCTCAGTGATGGTAAAATCTTAGCCTTTGCTCACGGGTTCAATATTCATTTCGGACAAATTCTACCTCCTCAAGGTGTAGACGTAATGATGGTCGCCCCTAAAGGCCCTGGACATTTAGTTAGACGTACCTATACTCAAGGACAGGGTGTGCCTTGCTTATTTGCAGTGTATCAAGATGCTACAGGTCAGGCACGCGATCGCGCCATGGCTTATGCTAAAGGTGTCGGTGGGACTAGAGCAGGTATTTTAGAAACTTCCTTTAGAGAAGAAACTGAAACTGATTTATTTGGGGAACAGGCTGTACTTTGTGGCGGTTTAAGCGCCCTCATCAAGACGGGTTTTGAAACTTTAGTAGAAGCTGGTTATCAGCCAGAACTAGCTTATTTTGAATGTCTGCACGAAGTTAAACTAATTGTCGATCTAATTGTGGAAGGTGGCTTGGCTAAAATGCGCGACAGCATTTCCACTACAGCAGAATACGGCGACTATACTCGTGGCCCTAGAATCGTCAATGAACAAACCCGCGCTGAAATGCGTAAAATTCTGCGGGAAATTCAGCAAGGAGATTTCGCCCGCGACTTTATTTTAGAAAATCAAGCTGGTAAACCAGGCTTTACAGCAACTCGCCGTTTAGAAGCAGAACATCCCATTGAAGAAGTGGGCAAAGATGTTCGCGCTCACTTTAGTTGGTTGAAAAACAATTAGCCCAGATTTTCAACGTTGCTCAATCTGTTTTTGCTCAATGGTTACGATTTCTAGATTTAAGCTAGATTGAAGACTCAGCGATCGCTTCGCTGCTATGATCGAACCAAGATTGATTTGTCTTTATAAATTTAGCTATTGAGCGAGATGGAATGTGCAATTATTAGTCGTGCAGGACAAGTCTTGGCGAGAGGGAAACTAATCCTCCAAGCAGAAACAGACGGCACTCGCTTAAATCTAGAAACCAGAGGTGGCAAGCTAATTGAAGGTGGTTTGGTTGGCGAAGATGGGGATTTGGGCGCAGCCAGCGAAGTCTTATTTGAAAACTGCTTTGCAACCTGGCGGATGACGGGGTTAACTCTCCAAGTAGTTATTAGCTCTTAGAACAACTCAACTTTTGTTGCGTTTTAGACGGCAAGCGCCTTAGCTAGACCCTTAATTAAGCGCTCAATTCCTTCTTTTGCGGTAGATAGTGGCAGGCTACCATAAGCTACCCGCAGATAACAGCCCTGCTTCATGCCAAAAGTACTCCCAGGAATTACCGCCACCCGATCTTGCTCAATTAGCCGTTTGACCAGTTTAAAATCATTAAGATCTGTGTTGATTTTAAGGAAGAAATAAAATGCCCCATCGGCAGGGGCGATCGCACAAATATTTTTAATCGACTGTAATTGCTCGGTGACAACTGTACGCACTTGAGCAATCTCGGTTAGATGTTGCTGACAATAACTTTTGCCTGCCGTTAATGCGCCTATTGCTGCATATTGAGATACGACGGGAGGACAGATAAGGTTAGTATCCTGTATTTTTTTGATCGGTAACAAAAGATGCTGCGGAATAACCTGATAACCAATGCGCCAGCCAGCAAAACCATAAGCTTTGGAAAGACTAAACAAAGATATCGTATGGGCTGCACTATGGGCAAAGCTTCCAGGCGAAATATGCTCAACACCTTCATAGGTGAAGTATTCATAAGCTTCATCGCTAATATGATAAATACCACGATCGCGACACAGATCGTTGACGGCTTGTAAGCTTGCTCTAGAATAAACTGCTCCTGTTGGATTATTGGGGGAAATAGTCACAATCGCTTTGGTTTTAGCTGTAATCCCTTGGGCGATCGCCTTAAGATCTAGCTGGTAGTTGCGATCGGTATTAACTAACACGGGATGACAGTTAGCCAGGGTAATTGCCATTTCATGATTAAAGTAATAGGGAGTATTGAGGATGATCTCGTCTCCTGCCTGAGTGATCGCCAAAATAGCGTTGAGAAACCCCATATTACTGCCTGCGGTGACCACAATCTCGTTTTGCTCGGTCATTTCAATTTGATTGTCTACAGCCAGTTTTTGAGTGATCGCTTTTATTAATGGCTCAATCCCTGTCACGGCTTGATAAAGATGATTGCTAGGTTGAGCCAAAAAAGTTTGCAGCGAGGCGATCGCCTGGGGTGGAGGGGGATAATTAACTACCCCCTGTCCTAAAGAGATCGTTCCAGGATGATTACGAATTAGTTCACCCACCACAGGAATCAGAGGTAACTGTACCCGATTCATGCGCGAGTTAAAATTATTGGTAGTTGCTGTCATTGAGCTTACCTGTATTTCTAGCTTATTGGAGTGAAAAAGAACTACCATGCTAATAGTCCTTAGACTATAAAGTCAGTACTTTTATACTAAATGACTTGCCTAATACAAATTCTATTAGGCTTTCTAGCAATCCTGGCAGTGCTTTCGTGTCTATGTTTTAACTGTTAATTCAGTGGCAATTAACCAAGTGAGGAAATCTTCCTCAGTTTTTTGGTCGATAAGTCGCTACTATTTAGATTAGTTAATCATAGTTAACCAAATAACATAATAATTAATTTTTTGTCATAAACTCTGTGTCTCCTGCTTTTCCCAATCAAAATTCAACAGATTACGGTTCAAGTAAGTCAGATCAACCATTGTCAATAGCAGTTACGCCATCCCAGCCCAGGGAGCAAAAACTGATCGTGCCGACTTCTGGTAAGTCCTATCGCTGGAATCGTCCCAAGTACTCGCGGAATCGTCGCCGCTTCGACATTTGGGTGTTTGCATTTGCGTTTTTATTTAGCAACTGGCGCAATGGTCGCAAATGGACTTACTCAGGCGGATTTACCCCTGAAAAACAAGCAGCAAGACGCAGATCTCAAGCAATTTGGATTCGGGAGACTTTTCTGGATCTAGGTCCTACTTTTATTAAGCTAGGTCAGTTATTTTCCACTCGTGCAGATCTTTTTCCTCTAGAGTACGTAGAAGAATTATCCAAGCTTCAAGATCGAGTTCCCGCCTTTGATTATGAGCAGGTCAAAGAAACTATTGAATCTGACTTTGCCAAACCAATTGATAAGCTTTTTTCGAGCTTCGACCCAATTCCTTTGGCAGCGGCTAGCTTAGGACAAGTACATCGAGCCAAGCTATTCAATGGTGAAGATATAGTTGTTAAAGTACAGCGACCAGGATTAAAACAGCTTTTTACCATCGATCTGGCTATATTACGTCAGATTGCCCGTTATTTCGATAATCATCCTAAATGGGGTGAAAACCGTGATTGGATCGGCATTTACGATGAGTGCTGTCGAATTTTGTGGGAAGAAACCGATTATCTTCTAGAAGGACGTAATGCCGACACCTTTCGGCGCAATTTTCGCGGTGAAGATTGGGTATGTGTCCCCAGAGTCTACTGGAAGTATGCTTCCCCTAGAGTACTCGCTTTAGAATATCTGCCTGGCATTAAAATCAGTCATTATGAAGCAATTGAAGCTGCTGGACTAGACCGCAAGCTCTTAGCGCAGTTAGGAGCAAGAGCTTATTTACAGCAAATTCTTGGGGAGGATTTTTTCATGCCGATCCTCATCCAGGAAATCTTGCCGTCAACGCTGATGGCGCACTTATTTTCTACGACTTTGGCATGATGGGGAAAATTGAGAGCAACATTAGAGAAGGTCTAATGGACACCTTAGTTGGGATAGCCCAGAAAAATTCTGACAAGGTAGTCAATTCTCTAATCAACTTAGGAGCATTAGTACCCACAGGGGATATGAGTTCGGTACGGCGTTCAATTCAGTTTATGCTGGATAACTTTATGGACAAACCGTTTGAAGAACAGTCGGTAGATGCAATTAGTGAAGATCTTTATGAAATTGCTTACGGACAACCATTTCGTTTTCCCGCCACCTTCACCTTTGTAATGCGAGCCTTTTCTACTTTAGAAGGTGTCGGTAAAGGTTTAGACCCCGAATTTAACTTTATGGAAGTAGCTCAACCTTATGCAATGAAGCTTATGACTAATAGCAATGGCTCGAATGGTGGCACTATTTTTGATGAATTAGGCAGACAGGCAGCTCAAGTGGGAAGCGCAGCCTTGGGACTACCAGGACGAATCGAAGATACAATAGATAAGTTAGAAAGAGGTGATTTGCGGGTTCGTGTTCGTTCCCTAGAATCAGAGCGAGTCATGCGTCGCTTAAGTGCGGTTCAGTTAGGAACAAACTATACTATTTTGTTAAGTGCTTTCCTAATCTGCGCTACTATCCTTTTGGTTAGTCAATTCAAGATCTTGGCAGCGATCGCTGCTACTATTGCTTTAGTGCCTGGATGGGCATTATTGCGAATACTCAAGCGTCTTGATCGGATTGACCGTATGTTTTAAAAAGATATTATGGGTTAAATCGTACATAAAACATAATAGTATTGTTCGGCGGTCAACCACAAGCCTAGCATGGGAGCGCGTTCCTTTGCGGAAGTTTTCTCCACGGGAGCGCTCCTCCTTTTCAAGGCGGAGAACAGTTGACTTGATCTTTGATTTTTAGCATCCAGACTAAATATATATAGTTTATGAAACGTCAATTTATCGGTCTTACGGACACAGGTGTTGTAAGAACAGCCAACCAAGATAATTATTTTGTTGATGATGAGCTGGGGCGTTTTTTTATTGTCGCTGACGGTATGGGTGGTCATGCTGGAGGAGAACAAGCCAGCAGAATTGCCACAGAGATAATTTATGCCTATCTGCAAGAGAATTGGGACTCCCCTGTTGAATCAGACGTACTGCTAAAAGAAGCGGTAGATAAAGCCAATCAAGGCATTATCCAAGATCAACAAAATCATCCTGAAAGGGGAGATATGGGTACTACAGTGGTAGTACTAATTTTTCGTGATGAGCAGCCACTGTGCGCTCACGTTGGCGATTCTCGTCTATACCGTCTACGAGGCTCACATCTAGAGCAGATTACCGACGATCATACCTGGGTGGGGATGGCCCTCAAAAAAGGAGAAATTGATGCGGAACAGGCAAAATTTCACCCCTGGAGACATGTTTTATCTCAATGTTTAGGACGAGAAGATTTACAACACATTGAGATTCAAAAATTTGAGGTTGGAGCTGGCGATCGCCTATTAATTTGTAGTGACGGTTTAACCGAAGAAGTGACCGATGGACAAATTGAAACTGCTCTGAATAACCTGCAATCTTGTCAAGCAACTGCTCAAGAGTTAATTGATGCAGCCAAGGCAGCAGGAGGGTCTGATAACATTACCATAGTCATAGTCGAACAAGAATAGTTAGAATAATTGTCTCTAGCCTAGCTTGGCGATCGCGAAGCGAGTGCTAAAGGATACCGCTTTGCATATGGTATACCGTTCGCATATCCTTTAGGATACTCGCAGGGCTTGCCCTAAAGGACTCGCTGTGCATCGCACTCGAATGGGTGTAACCACCATTAAAATTAAATGCTTGCTGAAATAAAAGACATTGCCCAGAAATTCACCCCTAGATTAATTGAAATTCGTCGCCATCTTCATGCTCATCCTGAGTTAAGCGGTCAGGAGCATCAGACTTCTGCCTACATTGCTGGAGTGTTATCCTCTTGTGGCTTAAGCGTCAAAGAAGCTGTCGGCAAAACTGGAGTGGTAGGAGAGCTAGCAGGTACAGGAAGCGATCGCCGAATCCTGGCAATTCGTACCGATATGGATGCCCTGCCAATTCAAGAACATCTTGAGCTAGACTTTGTCTCGGCTAATCCTGGAATTATGCATGCCTGTGGGCATGATGTTCATGCCACCTTGGGTATGGGGACAGCAATGGTGCTATCTCAGCTCTCGGATAACCTGCCTGGAAATGTGCGCTTTCTGTTTCAGCCAGCGGAAGAAATCGCATTAGGGGCAAAATGGATGGTGCAGGATGGTGTCATGAATGGTGTTAATGCCATTTATGGGGTGCATGTCTTTCCATCGATTCCTGCTCGTTGCGTGGGTATTCGCTATGGTGCTTTAACCTCCGCAGCAGATGAATTAGAGATTCTCATTCAGGGAGAGTCAGGACACGGTGCGCGTCCCCATCAGGCGATCGATGCCATCTGGATTGCTGCCCAGGTAATCACGAGCTTACAGCAGGCAATTAGCCGTACTCAAAACCCGCTGCATCCGATTGTCTTATCCTTGGGACAGATACAGGGTGGTAGAGCGCCGAACGTAATTGCCGATCTCGTTACGATGAAAGGAACAGTGCGATCGCTTCATCCTGAAAGCTATGCTAATCTACCCCAATGGATTGAAAATATAGTTCAGGGAGTCTGCCAAACTTATGGTGCTAAGTGTCAGGTTGATTATCGTCGAGGAGTACCTTCTGTCCATAATGATGACACTCTAACCCAAATTATTGAAGCGGCAACTCGTGAGGCTTGGGGAGATGAGAGTGTCCAAATTTTGCCTGAACCTTCTTTAGGGGCGGAAGATTTCTCGGTTTATCTTGATAATGTCCCTGGCTGCATGTTTCGCCTGGGGGTAGGACACGGCAATAAAATCAACTATCCTCTTCATCATCCTAAATTTGAAGTAGACGAGGATGCAATTTTCACGGGAGTAGTAACGATGGCCTACGCTGCTTATAAATATTGGCAGGTGGCATAAATGTAATTGAATCAATAGAACTATTTTTCTTCTCCTACTTTTTCAGCAAGCCCTAAGTATACTAAAATTACACATTTCTGATTAAGTTGGGAGATTTGCGGTAAATTTATTGATGTCCATTTGCTTCTAATTATGACAATATCTTGAATAACTCTTGTTTTGAACAGTTTGCTCCCATTGTGGCAATCGCAACTAATCAACAAACAGCACAAGCAATTGCCTCTTTGACCCAAGACCCAAATATTACCCTGTGGTTACCTAGTTCGGTAGAATTTTCAGCAGATGCTCAACATTATGATAATTCTCTGAGGGAGCATCTTGCTTCAATCTGGGAACAACATCAGGCTTTTGTTTTCTGTCTGGCTGCTGGGGCAGTGGTGCGGTTGATTGCACCTCTTTTGCAACATAAGGCTCAAGACCCTGCGGTGGTCGTAATAGATGCCAGAGGAGATTATGTGATTAGTCTTTGCAGTGGACATCAAGGTAAGGCAGATCTTTTGGCTCAGGCGATCGCCACGAGCATTGGCGCAACTCCAATCATTACGGGAGCAGCTCACAATTTATCCTTACCAGCAATTGATACTTTTGGGTATATCTATGGCTGGCGTAAGGGAGAAGGTGATTGGACGGGCGTAATGGCAGCAATTGCCAAACAAGAAAGAATTGAGGTAATTCAAGAAGCTGGTTGCATGTTGTGGCGAGAACATCTACCGACACAACATTCTTTTGATTTTGGTTTTACTGACCCTCAAATACAGGCTCAACCTCAAGCACGAATTTGGATCAGCCCGACTAAAAGAAAAATTGTACCTCAAAATAATTTGCCAGTAGCACACTGGCATCCAAAAGTATTGTGGATTGGTCTTGGTTGTGAGCGAAATACTTCTAGAAAGTTAATTGAGCAAGCAATTGACGAAACCTGTCAGACTTATCACTTGGCGACGGAAGCGATCGCTGGAATTGCCAGTATTGATTTAAAAGCCGACGAGATGGGAATTGTGGAAATATGTCAAAGACGCAATTTAATTTTTAAAACTTTCACAGCAGAACAATTAAACCAGGTAGATGTGCCTACTCCTTCGGCAGTAGTTAAACAGGAAGTGGGAACTTTTAGTGTGGCGGAAGCTGCCGCTATTTTAGCAGGCAAAAACTTGCTGGTATCCAAACAAATTTTTAAATCAGATGATCAATCAGGGGCAGTTACCGTAGCGATCGCTCAAGCCGATCAAGAATATATTGGCAGAACTGGAAAACTATATCTGGTTGGGATTGGCCCTGGTAACCTAAATCAAATTACTCCTGCTGCTAAGACTGCCATCACAGAAGCGGATGTTGTTATCGGCTATCGTCTCTATATTGATTTAATTGCCTCTCTCAAACGTCCAGGACAGATAGTCGAATCTTCCCCCATTACCCAAGAGCAACAGCGAGCAAAACGAGCGATTGAACTAGCTCAGTGGGGTTTAACCGTCGCCGTAGTTTCTTCTGGAGACTGTGGCATTTATGGGATGGCAGGTTTAATTTTAGAAGAATTGCAGGCTACAGGTTGGAATGGTAAATCTCCCCAGGTACAAGTCTTTCCTGGCATTTCCGCCCTGCAATCGGCAGCTTCTAGGGTGGGCGCACCTCTAATGCACGACTTTTGTGCTATTAGCCTCAGCGATTTGTTAACTCCTTGGGAGATGATTCAAAGACGACTCACCGCAGCAGCTAGTGGTGACTTTATTACAGTTTTATATAATCCGCGATCGCAAACTCGTACTCAACAAATTGTTACTGCTCAAGAAATTTTTGCCCAACATCGTCAACCAGATACTCCTGTGGCGATCGTTCATGGAGCATATCGGGATGATGAACAGGTGATTTTAACTACAATCGAGAAAATGCTGGAGCAACCAATAGATATGCTCACCACTGTGATTATCGGCAATACTACTACTCGTAATCATGCTGACTGGATGATTACCCCCAGAGGATATTTGGGTTTTGCCAGAGAAAATGAAAATTAATAATAATAACTAAGCTATTTAACCCTTGTTCTTAAGCCACATCAAAACTATGGTTTTCTACAACATAGTTTACCCGCAAGATTACTAATGGGCAGATCTTTAACTAATCTTTAAAATTGGAAAGACTAAGAAATTAAACCGTTAAAGCTTATTAATAACTCATTATGAATAGTAGATTTTCCAATAGAAATTTAAAGCAAGGTTTAGGATTTTTCACCGCAGCGATCGATTCTGCCCTAGTTTATAAGTACAGCCAAGATTTATCAGACATCAAGCTGTTTATTCTCAAACTGTTATTAACTATTTTTGTCTCGGCGGGTATCTGGCTAATAATTTGTTATGTAATTGATCGAGTTGATGCTGGTTAGGCGTAGCTATTAATATCTTCTTGAATCCAGTCTTCAACTGGTTTGCCGTCTTTACGACGCAATTTAATTTCACGCATAATAATCAATCCCGATCCTGGTGGTGCTGGTTTTTCCGCAAAAGAAATTTCATAATCATCAGGATTTTGATTTCGTTCTCTTAACCAATCCTGTACTTTAATCTCACAAAAGAAAGACTGTCCTTGCTCAAACATACGACTGATTTGCATTGACAGACTATGAATGTTTAAACGAGCCATATTTTTTTATTGTTTATTGTTTATTGTTTAGTATCTAATTCTCGGATCGATATAGGCATTAATAATATCGATCGCAATACTAGCTAGTACCACAATGATACCGAAAAATACCATTACTCCCTGTACAGTAGGATAATCGCGCAAAGAGATTGCTTCATATAGTCTATTGCCTAACCCTGGCCAAGAGAAAGTTACTTCCGTTAGCACTGCACCGCCAAGTAGAGCAGCAAATGTTAAACCTAATACTGTAATCAAAGGAATTAGGGCATTTTTCAGGGCATGATTGAGCAAAATATGTTTTTCGGCAATGCCTCTAGCTCTTGCTGCTTCTACATAGTCTGCCTGGAGAGTTTGTTTGAGGTTTACCCGCACGATCCGCTCAAAAATCCCGCTGAGGAGCAAGCCTAAAGTTAAACTGGGCAAAGCTAAATAATGTAGCGTGTTGAGCAGCATTCCTAGATCTCCCGCCAGCAAACTATCAATCAGATATAGCCCTGTAATATTTGGCGGAGTTGTCGCACTCACGGGAAAGCGTGTACCCAAAGGAAACCAATTAAGGTTAACGGCGAAAATTAGCTGTAAGACCATGCCAACCCAAAATAAAGGTAGGGAATAGGTGATAATCCCAAATAGTCTGCCACTGACATCTAAAAACTTATTCGAGGAGGAAGCGGAAACTATGCCTGTAAAAACTCCCACGATCACCGCTACTACCATACTGCAAAAAGAAAGTTCCACTGTAGCAGGAAAATATTCTTGGATTACTGACCAAACTGATAAGCCCCGACTGGAAAGAGAGCTACCTAAATTGAAGCTTAGTAAATCTTTAAGATAGTCTAAATATTGCTGCCAGAGAGGATCCGTTAAACCTAACTGCGATCGCAATGCCGCCTTAGCAGCTTCGGGCGCACGAGTACCCAAGATCGCATCGGCTGGATCTCCTGGAGTTGCCCTCAAAAGCAAAAATACAATAGTCGCGATCGTCAACAACATTAAAGGCGCAAGCAACAGACGAATCAAAATATAGGATTGTAAAGCTTTAGAGCGGGACATAGTCAGCCATAATAAATAATCTTATTAGTTATAGCAGTCACTCTTGCGGTTTGAACAATCTCAAATCTAACGCAGTTGTTGGCTAGTTATTGGCTATCTCGCCCGATACCTAACTCTTTCTTGCTTTTTTTTAGCTCTTTCCACAGAGATTTAATCCGCTTATAAGCTTCCTCTGGAGGTAGTTTTCCCGCAGTTTCCAGATTGCAAATATAGCTGATTTTTTGGGCAAATTCCTGTAAGTTGGAATTGAATACCAAGTTTTCTGGCTTGACTCTACCGTGGTAAGAATGTCGCGGGTGTAGAAAATCGTTTTTACTTTGATTAATTGTCATAGTTCGGGGGTCTACGTCTACTTTGAAATCAATTAATAATCACTCTATTTATCTTTATTTGTGTTAGATCTGATTTTAGCTTAACAATTTTTTACGATTGCTGATCTTAGCCGATCTTATATAAGAAGGTTTTTTAAATGCTACGAGCAAACGCTACGATAGACAGGGTTTTATTTTTCTTATCTTAACAAGGTTTTTAGATTTTATTAACCTATTCTTAACTTAGTCGTTACAGTCAACCCTTAATCAGCGCCATTACTATCACCGAAGTATGTCACAAGCAGCAAAACTATATGAAGGCAAGGCAAAAATCCTTTATGCCACCGCAGATCCAGAAATATTGCTTACTGTCTATAAAGATGATGCGACAGCCTTTAATGCTCAGAAGCGGGGACAAATTAAGGGAAAAGGAGAAATCAATTGCCAAATCACAGCAGCATTATTTGCCTGGTTAGGGTCAAAGGGTATTCCTACCCACTATCTTGATTGTCCCCAACCCAATCAAATGCGAGTTAAAGCAGTCGAGATTATACCTATAGAAGTAGTAGTTAGAAACATCGCAGCAGGCAGCCTATGCCGACAGACAGGATTAACCGAGGGTCAAATATTAGCTACACCTTTGGTGGAATACTACTACAAAAATGATCAGTTGGGTGATCCTTTATTAACTCGCGATCGCATATTTTTATTAGATTTAGTTACACCAGAAAGATTAGCGGAAATCGAAAAAATGGCGCGGGAAATAAACGAAAATCTCCAAAGTTTTTTTGACAAATGTAAGATTACCTTGGTAGATTTTAAACTTGAATTTGGCATTGATCGCCAACAAAATTTGCTGTTAGCAGATGAAATAAGCCCTGATACTTGCCGTCTTTGGGATCAAAAGCAAAATGATCCTCAATCTAGGGTAATGGATAAAGATCGTTTTCGCAAGGATTTGGGTCAAGTAGAAAATGCCTATCAAGAAGTTCAGCAGCGCGTTTTAACTCAGTTAAAGTTATAAACTTCACCGATAATTAAATTCAATTTATACTTTATCAACTATTTGACTTTAATAGTTCAATCTAGGTAAGCATAATTAATTTACACAATAGGGAACTTAGATTGCAGGAGATAGTCATGCTTTTTTGGTAGTTGACGAAGTCAGAGGAAGCTCCGCCGTGAGACGGCGGAGTCTCTCTGACCAAGAGCTTTGAGAATAAAAGATCTTAGCTCACGATCGCTTAAAATGCTTTCAAAGTTAACAGGCTCAATTGATAACCTAACTATCGCTTATTAATTACTAAGCAAGTATAGTGTTACTCCAGTCACCATATTTCCGACTCTAAGCTAAAAAATGAAATCTTAACTTATTCAGTAGTAAAAATATTACTTTTGACTACTTTTGTTAACAACAATTCTGCTAAGTTAGCTCAAATTAGCTGATCGTGAGTTAAATTGGTCGACCGAAAGCAAGATAATTACCAAAATTGTCTAAAAATTGTCTATTGTCTACTCGCATAGTTCTCTATTTGGTGTGTGGAAGTGTTTATCGAAGTGAAAAAATTGCGTCTATCTCCTACCTTACTTACAATCTTGGCAACAACTCTCACTTGTGGTTTTACTCCACCTAGTAGAGCCGAAAGTCCTGTCCATCATCAGTCAAACAAAATTGACAACAAAGTTGTGGTTCACAACGGAGCTTCTCTATTGCGCAACATCGAGCCAGTCAAGCTCGCCCAAAATCCCCAGCCAAAATTACCGTCTGCCAATGATGCTCAAACTGCTCCTGATATCAAGCTGCCAGAATTTAACCCCAACGGAAATACTCAAGTCCAGCCTCCAGCAGGAGAAAGCAACACAGATCGGCCTCAATCTCCAAACGAACCTCGTGTTTTAGTAGCAGAAGTAGTAGTAGATGGCGCGAATGAAGAGTTAAAAGATATTGTTTACGCCACTATTGCCACAGAACCAGGCAGAACAACTACTAGAACTCAACTACAAGAAGATGTTAACGCTGTTTACGCGACGGGGTTTTTTCAAAATGTAGAAGTGACCCCAGGAGATACTCCTCTTGGTGTCAGAATTACTTTTAATGTTGAACCAAACCCGATTTTAAAAGATGTAAATATCCAGACAGTTGCCCAGAAAGAAGGCAGCGGAGTTTTACCTGCCAAGAAAGTCGATCAGTTTTTCGGCGCTAACTACGGTCGTATTCTCAATCTTCGAGAGCTTCAACAGGGCATTATCAAAGTCAATGAATGGTATAGCAAAAATGGTTATCAACTGGCTCAAGTTGTCGGTGCGCCCCAGGTTAGTCCAGAAGGAAACGTCACCCTGGTGGTTGCCGAAGGTGTCATTGAAGATATTCAGGTGAGATACTTCGATGAAAATGATGAGCCGATTAAAGGTAAAACCCGCGAGTTTATTGTTACTAGGGAAGTAGAGCTAGCGCCAGGAGATGTCTTTGATCGCGATACGGCAGGAAAAGACTTACAGAGAATTTATGGCTTAGGGATTTTTGAGGATGCTCGTTTTTCCTTTAGCCCAGGAAAAGATCCGAGTAAGGTGGTAGTCAATATTGACGTGGTGGAAGGTAGCACTGGCTCAGTTGCTGCGGGGGCAGGTTTTAGTTCTGATAGTGGCTTGTTTGGGACGGCTAGTTATCAACAAAAAAACTTTGGTGGAAATAATCAGACTTTAGGTACAGAAGTGCAGGTAGGCGACGATAGCTTACTGTTTGACCTAAACTTTACCGATCCTTGGATTGCAGGTAGCAAAAGCCGTACCTCCTACACTGTCAACGCTTTCCGTCGTCGGTCAATCTCGTTGGTTTTTAACGGAGATGAGGATATTAATACCGATAATGGCAGTGATTCTCCACGGGTTGTACGTACAGGAGGGGGCATTAACTTTTCTCGTCCCATACCCTCAGATCCCTTTAAACGGAGAGATTGGACATTATCCACTGGTCTTAGATATCAAAGGGTTGAAGTCAAAAATAGTGATGGAGATATTGCGCCATTGTCGGAAGATGATAGCGATAATGGCGTTGACGATCGCTTTAATCTAGCGGGAGGAAATGATGGTACAGATGATCTATTATCTTTAAGTTTTAATGCTACGCGCGATCGCCGTAATAATCCTTTACAACCAACTAAAGGTTCTGTCTTAAGATTAGGTACAGAACAAATTATCCCCGTTGACGGAATTCTCTTTAATCGTGTTCGGGCTAACTACAGCCGCTACTTTCCGATCAATATTGTTCCCTTTGGTGGTGACACCGAGGCGCTGGCTTTTAACTTCCAAGCAGGTACTATTGTTGGTGATTTACCCCCCTACGAAGCTTTTATTTTGGGTGGCAGTAACTCGATCAGAGGCTACGGTGATGGAGAAGTTGGCAGTGGCAAGAGTTTTTTCCAGGCTACAGCAGAATATCGTTTCCCCATCTTTAAAATTGTTGGTGGCGCACTCTTTTTTGACTATGGTACAACTATTGGTTCTGAGGATAGCGTACCAGGGAGTCCTTCTATTGAAAGGGATCTACCTGGTAGCGGTTTTGGCTATGGTTTGGGTGTTAGGATACAGTCTCCCTTGGGGCCAATCCGCGTGGATTATGCAATTAATGATGAAGGGGGTAATCAGATTCAATTTGGGATTGGCGAGAAATTTTAAGTTGCATATATATAAGTTGAGACTATCTTTTAGATAAAACAACATACAAAAGTAAGTATGGATTGAGACATTATATTTATTCTCGCTTTATTAATCTGAAGCTGTTACTCAATAACGATTAACTTTAAGGAGTTAGTAAACTTTAATAACAGATGACAAGTATAGTTAGGCCATTTGAGTTATCAGGGGTGGGGCTACATTTTGGGGTATATACCACTGTCAAAGTATTACCTGCTAAACCTGGAGACGGCCGTTATTTCGTACGAGTGGATTTGTCAGAAAACCCGATAATTCCTGCTCAAGTTAAGGCGGTGGGGCAAACTACTTTATCTACGGAATTGGTAGTGGAAAATGTCAAGGTAAGAACAGTAGAGCATCTTTTAGCTGCTTTGGTAGCATCTGGCATCGATGATGCTCGAATCGAAATTGATGCAGAAGAATTACCCTTACTGGATGGTTCAGCACAAAACTGGTGTGAGGCGATCGCTCAAGCAGGAATACAAACACACCAGAAGCAATCTATTCAAGCATCCATTACGCCCCAAGAACCAATTTGGATTCGCGACGGTGACTGCTTTGCAGTAGCTTTACCCGCCACGCAAACGCGCTTTACCTACGGTATTGATTTTCCCTATCAAGCGATCGGTAATCAGTGGCACAGTTGGAGTCCTGCTGAACAGAATTTTGCTACTGAAATTGCCCCAGCACGCACTTTTGGTTTTGCAGAACAAATAGAACAGTTACAACAGGCAGGATTAATTAAAGGCGGAAATCTGGAAAACGCCTTAGTTTGTAGTCATCAGGGTTGGCTCAATCCTCCTTTACGATTTACGAATGAACCAGCCCGTCATAAACTATTAGATTTAGTAGGAGATCTTAGTTTACTAGGTCAACTACCAACTGCTCACATCATTGCTTACAAAGCCAGCCACAAACTACATACTCAATTAGCCAAGAAGCTAGCTCAAGTCAATGAACAATGAATAATAATCAGTAATTAGTAATTAAAATAATGGATTCTGTCATCGAAACTTCGGACCCCAAGCTTAAAACCACTTTTAATATTCAAGAAATTCATCAGCTATTACCTCACCGCCATCCTTTTGCCCTAGTTGATCGCATTATCGATTATGTAGCTGGAGAGAAAGCAGTCGGCATCAAAAACGTCACCTTTAATGAACCCTTTTTTCCTGGTCATATTCCCAATTTTCCGTTAATGCCTGGAGTCTTGATGGTAGAAGCAATGGCACAAGTAGGAGGGATTATTTTGGTTCAGCTGCCTGGCATGAGCGGCAAGTTTTTTGCTTTTGCAGGTATTGACAAAGTACGTTTTCGTCGTCCTGTCACCCCTGGCGATCGCTTGATTATGACCGTAGAACTTTTATCTTTAAAACAAAATCGTATTGCCAAAATGCAGGGAAAAGGCGAAGTTGATGGAGAATTAGCAGTTAAAGGTGAAATGTTATTTTCTTTAATTGAGCAGTAACTCAATCATCAAAGAAGTGCAAAAGAAATAATTATTATTAATAATAACCAACTCTAATATTGCAATTTAATCTGTTCATTTTGAATAGATAAGTTATCATCGTGCATAACTTTCAATTAGACAGTGAAAGACGTGATTTAGTTCGCCCGTTCAAGAATCTTGAAGCACAAAGGCTGACTGTCTTGTCCCCACCGATAATTAATCCCACAGAGGAAATCACCATAGCCTTTAGGAGAATTGATTTTGACAGCCTTAATTCATCCAACTGCTGTTATCAATAAAAATGCTCAAATACACCCCACGGCGGAAATCAAACCTTATGCGGTAATCGGCAGTCAGGTCAAGATTGGCGCTAATACAGTAGTTGGTAGTCATGCCATTATTGATGGATTAACCACAATTGGTCGAGATAACCAAATTTTTCCTGGTGCAGCGATTGGTTTAGAACCTCAGGATCTTAAATATAAAGGGGCTAATAGTGAGGTTATTATTGGCGATCGCAACCGTATTCGTGAATATGTCACCATCAATCGCGCCACTGAGGAAGGGGAAGCGACGGTGATTGGTAACGACAACCTCTTGATGGCATATAGTCATGTTGGTCATAACTGCACGCTTAAGAATGAGATTGTCATTGCTAATAGTGTGGCGATCGCGGGTCATGTTCAAATTGAGTCGATGGCGATTATTAGTGGTGTTTTGGGTATTCATCAGTTTGTCCATATCGGCAGTATGTCGATGGTTGGGGGAATGAGTCGCATTAGTCGAGATGTGCCGCCCTATATGATGGTGGAAGGCAACCCAGCCAAAGTGAGATCCCTTAACCTAGTTGGTTTAAAACGGCGAGGGTTTAGTATTGAAGAGATTCGCCAGTTGAAACAAGCTTTTCGCTTACTCTACTTACAAAATTTGCCTATTCAAGAAGCGATCGCTCAACTCGCCGAGCTGACTGATAACCGACATGTTCAGCACCTACAGAAGTTTATCGAGTTTTCTCTGGCAGATAATCGTCGAGGATTGATTGGGGGTAAGTAAATTAGCAAAAATCCAGACCAGCTAGTTTTTCCCATTGGCTTGATTGAGCATTAGCGCGATCGCCTTCAACGAGGAAAATAAAGCAACAGCGAAGAATTGTTTTACTTGAAGTGTAAACTAGTCCAATTGATGACACACCCTAGCTTTGCAGCTCAAATGGCTATAATTTTGGCAGCGTAGCTTGTTGATAATCAAATCTGTTAAATTATAGTAAAACCACTTTATTTTAGTTAGGCTGGAGTTATGCCTAAATTATCAAATATCAAATATCAAAAAATCTTCAAATTTTGCCTTTTGTATTGCGCTCAGTGGTAAGTATATAACAATAAAATAATTTATAATTATGGAAAATTGTCAAATTCAGCAGCAAAGGAAGCAAGACAGCACTTCTGTCCGTCGGCTCAATCGACAACCCAAAAAAACTAAAGCTGTGATTGGTCGGCTAGCTGCGGGATGGATGATTTTACAGACCTGTTTTTTGGCAACTCCAGTCTTGGCTCAACAGCGTTCTAAAAATGACCTCAGCTATAGTGAGTTTTTAGAAAAACTAGAAACAAATCAGGTAACAAAGGTAGAAATTGATGAAACTACTCATAAAGCCAGCGTAGTTTTAAAAGGGCAGTCTCAAGATGATGCTCCCAAAGAAGTACTCTTATTTAAGCAAGACCAAAATTTAATTCCGAAGATTAGAGCCAAAAACATCGATTTTAGTACTAAAACTTCCCTCGATCACTCGACCACTGTGGGGATCTTACTTAATTTGTTGATCATCATGGTTTTGTTGTCTGGACTAATTATGATTTTGCGTCGCTCGGCCAATGCATCTGGTCAGGCGCTAAACTTTGGTCGCTCTAAAGCTAAGTTTCAAATGGAAGCTAAAACAGGCATCCAATTTGATGATGTGGCGGGAATCGAAGAAGCTAAAGAAGAATTACAGGAAGTTGTCACCTTTCTTAAAGAGCCTGAAAGATTTACGGCAGTGGGAGCAAAAATTCCCCGTGGGGTATTGTTGGTAGGACCTCCAGGAACGGGCAAAACATTACTAGCCAAGGCAATTTCAGGAGAAGCTGGCGTACCTTTTTTCAGTATTTCAGGCTCAGAATTTGTCGAAATGTTTGTGGGGGTAGGAGCATCCCGCGTCCGCGATTTGTTTAAGAAAGCCAAAGAAAATGCTCCCTGTTTAGTATTTATCGATGAGATAGATGCGGTCGGTCGCCAAAGAGGTACAGGTATTGGTGGCGGTAACGATGAGCGAGAGCAAACTCTCAACCAGCTACTAACAGAAATGGACGGCTTTGAGGGCAACAGCGGCATTATCGTCATTGCCGCAACTAATCGTCCTGATGTTCTAGACAAGGCTTTATTGCGCCCTGGTCGTTTTGATCGCCAAGTAATGGTTGACTATCCTGACTTGCAGGGTAGATTGGGTATTCTCGAAGTTCATGCCCGTGGCAAGAAAATTTCTCCTGAAGTATCCCTCGAAGCGATCGCTCGACGTACCCCTGGGTTTAGCGGTGCCGATCTAGCAAACCTCCTTAATGAAGCAGCCATTTTAACCGCCAGAAGACATAAACAAGCAGTAACAATGCTAGAGGTAAATGATGCCGTAGACCGTATTGTAGCTGGAATGGAAGGAGTTCCCTTAGTAGATAGTAAATCTAAAAGACTAATTGCCTACCATGAAGTCGGTCATGCAATTGTAGCAACAATGGTTCCTGGTCACGATCCTGTCGAGAAAGTTACGCTCATTCCTCGTGGTGGTGCAGGGGGGCTAACTTGGTTTACTCCCGACGAAGAAATGGGATTAGAAAGCAAAAGCAAAATTTTAGCGAAGATTACCGCCACTTTGGGTGGTAGAGCAGCAGAAGAAGAGGTGTTTGGGGTTGATGAGGTTACCCAAGGAGCTAGCCAAGATATTCAGATGGTGACTTCTTTTGCCCGACAAATGGTGACCAAGTTTGGTATGTCTGATTTAGGAGCGTTGGCACTAGAAGGTCAAGATCAGCCTGTTTTCTTAGGAGGTGATTCCAGCTCTAGAAACGAGTATTCCGAAGAAGTTGCCACTCAAATAGACATTCGCATTAGAAACATTGCTTTTGATTGTCTCAACAAAGCCAAAAATATTATTAGTGAAAATCGATTAGCTATAGATCGCATTGTAGATTTACTCATAGAAAGAGAAACTATTGACGGCACTGAATTTCGAGAGTTGCTAGCCAAGTTTTCTCCCGTATATGGCTCTAGTCAGAAAGAAGATCAGGAGAATAAAATGCGTAGTCTTTTGAGTAAGAGTTAAACAAGATAGGAGCAAGGCAAGGTAATACCCCTACGAAAGTCAAAAAAAGCCCTAAAGGATTAGAGATCGTTGATCCTTTAGGGCTTTATAATTAATTAATTACTTACTTACTTACTTACTTACTTACCATGTTGTATGTTGTCGATTAAGTAAACACACTAAGTTAAACTCAAAAAACTAAAAACCAGTACCGTTAGCATCAATCCCAATCAACTGATCTAGTTGAGACTCAGACAGCGGATCACCACCAAGGTTCTCATACTGTTGAATCGCTGCACTAGCAAAAGGAGCATTATAACCAGTACCTACTTCATTAGTAACCCAATCATTACGACGGTCATTGTGAGAGAAATCATCCACCGTACCAGGACCACCAACCACAGCACCATAGAGCAGATGATCGTTAGGGCGATCGCTACCATCTAAAGGCGCAGTATCCGCCGAACCCCTGTGGTGTGTGCGCTGAGGATAATTATTGCCGAATCCCACCATATAACTATAGTTACGGGGATTATCCCCCAAAACATAGTCCACCTGCTTATGGGCAAAATCGCTGTACTTAGAATTCGCTTCCACCTTATCGTTGTACCATTCCGCAGCGAAGGCAGTGGAGAGAGCCAGGGGAACAGAAGCCCATTGAGCGCGATGAGCAAAACCACCACTAGTATACTTGACGCTACCTCGTCCTTCAACCCAAGTATCGAGCCAATTTTTGGTTTGTTGCTTAAAGAAAGGATCGCTACTATCCTTAGCCAACAGTGCAGCAGCACCATAGGAATGGTCGTCGGCGGCATAAGTCCAGTCACCTAGGTTGCCAATATTGTTTTTAAAGTAGTTCTCCGCTTTACTCAGATATTTTTTATCTCCTGTAGCACGGTATAACCAAGCACCACCAAGCGCTAGTTCATCATTGTAGCCACTCCAGCTAGTATAGAAAGGCGAAGCTTGAGGTACAGAATCACTATACTTGCCTTTATAAGTTTCGGCGAACTCATAGAGAGCTTCGGCATTTTTAATTAACTCATCTGCATAAGCATCATCTGTGCCACGGAACAAAACCGCAGCCGAAGCTAGGGCTGAAGCAGTCCCAGCCGCCGCATCCGAACCAGGACGAGTGGGGTCAATCGAGAAGGAAGGACGAGCTGTCTTACTCTCAATTTCTTCGGGGGATACCCAATAATTGTGGTCGGTTTTATCGCCAACCTGAACCCAGAGACGCTCAGTTTTGCCAGAACCATCCATTTCGTGTGCTTTTAAGAACCAGTCAGTTCCCCATTTGACGGCTTCGAGCAGTTCATCAAGCTGTCCTGATTGGGCATAAGCTTCTTTATAGTCTGCTCCACCCCATGCCAGCATGGTGCTGCTGA
>JAAUOU010000010.1 GCA_012034765.1 Pleurocapsaceae cyanobacterium CSU_1_1
AAGGGCTTGCCCGCATGTAGCTTCTTACCTAAAACGTGACCTTGTGTAAACCGCAAAACCCTGTCCAAAATTCATCCCGCCGACAGAGTCGGGGGTCTTCTTTTGGAAGAAAGATAAAAACGATCGCGTCCCTGTTGTTTAGCTTGATACAGAGCAGCATCAGCAGCAGCGATCGCCGACTTTTGCTGTAATTCTTGACTAGGGATTTGACAACTGATGCCCAAACTGATGGTAACGTATTGGCTGACTAATGATTGAGGGTGAGGAATTTGAAGTTTTTTTACTTCGGCGATCGCAGATTCGGCAAGCTAAGAGCTAAAAGCTATATGCGAAGCGGTATCCTTTAGGACGAACTAACTAATTAACAACGGAGTCTATTCAACTGAAAACGGCTGTAAATGCGTAGCAGCTTATTTAGATAAGAACAGCTTTATTATAAAATTTTGATGAACGATCAATATTTTTTTGGCTATTTACTTAGACGAAGCATTTATTATTTTTGTTCTAGCGAGTAAGATTAGCAATTATATTCAGCTTTTTAACCTAAATATGATAATAAAAATAGAATTGCAGTATTCTGTCGTAAACTAACCACAAGCTATTTAAACTCAAGTTAAATTATTCTAATATCTAAAGCCAAACAATATATATTGCTCGCAAAACCTATACTTTCTCTCAGTCAACTGAGATATATTTTTCCTTGCCTTCCACCTCAAAACAATTCACTTTGTACCTGAATGATTTAAAAAGTAATAGATTAACTGTCAAAAAGCAACCTAGCCAAGGCATTATGACGTTGATTTAATTAAGACGGACAAAGGGTGAGCTTGCAGCCAAAGAGCAGCATTTAAACACAATTAACAACTAGTATGAATAAACTTAACCTTAAACCTAAAAAATCCCGCATCTCTCATCTCCAACGCCAGGAATTAGAAATTAATCCCTTGATCATGTTGCTAGCAGCAGCAGTTATTTTTCTGGTTAGTTATTTAATAGTTGGTCTGATCCCGCCTTTGAGAGCATCCTATATTGGTGTTTTATTATTTGAGAGAGGATTTGTTCAGTACCTTTCGATGGCGTTAGCTGCCATAGTGATTGCTACTGCCGTCATGAAATTTGTGCTGTTGAGAAAAGAACATGAAGCCCTAAGAAAAATCTGGATCGCTGATCATATACCTTTAGATCGCCCTGATGCTCACGAAGTAGAATACTTTCAGGAACGACTGCTTAAAGACGGATGTTTAGTCGCTCTACGCTGTGGAAGAGTGCTTAGGGCTTATATTCAGAGTGGCGATCGCACTGCTGCTAGCGAATTCGCTCTAGATGATTCTGCCTTTTATGCTACCAACTCAGAATCTTCCTATTCCTTTCCTCGTATTTTGGTTTGGGCAATTCCTTTACTCGGATTTATTGGGACAGTAATTGGTATTAGTGGTGCGGTTAGTGGGTTTTCAGGATTTCTCGAAAATTCAGGAGACATAGAAGTAATCAAAAAAGGTATCGGTACAGTTACCAATAGTCTAGGGGTAGCTTTTGACACTACTCTTCTAGCTTTATTTCTCAGTGTTTTAGTGATGATTCCTTTAGTGTTAGTAGAACGTTATGAGGCTAATCTTCTGTTGGGTATCGATGTCTTTATCAACGATAAATTGCTCCCCAGACTCACCAAGAAAAATGACCAACTAGACTCGATAGGCATCAATCAAGCAGTAGCAGGAGCAATTAAAGAATATTTTCCCAATCCTGAAGATCTTATCGATCCAGCTCATAGTTATGCTGAAAAAGCTTCAGAAAAGCTGTCTACAGGGTTTTTGAGTGAAGTTAGCAAAGTATATGGAATTAGTTCTCAGGTAGTTACTCAAATAGGAGATATTACAGAACAGGTAAATCGCGATCGCCAAGAATTTCTGACTTTCTTTGCTCAACAGCAAAAAACTAATCAACAATTAGTCCAGCAAATCAGATCGATTGCCACAGAAATCCGCAGTAAAAACCTGGCTGCTGCCGAAGATCTTAATGCTCAAACTCAAAATATTAGCCAACAGCTAGAAAAAGCAGCCCAAATTTTAGAAACGCGGATCGGCTCTTTAGAAGCTACCACCCAAAAAATGTTAGATTTTCAAAGTATACAGCAGGGTTTAGAACGGAGTTTTGCTTCTTTGGAAAAAACGGCTCAACTAGAACATGTCTTATCAGGAGTCAAAGACAACCTTTCCCTAATGCAACCTCTGCTGCAACAGCTAAATAAACCTCGCCGCATCACCCTAGTCGAGCATGACCATGATCACAACTCTAGACGACCAGAATAGAATTTTTTACCTAGCCTGACTTAACCATGTCCAGACGTTTTATATCTCGCAAACAGAAAACAGAGGTCGAACTGTTTCCTTTTCTTTCTGTCCTCGCCTGTACTATTGGGACGCTAGTTCTACTGATTGTTGTCTTAACTACCCAAGCTCTCAAACCCCAAGAAGCCGTGGTCGTTGCCAAAACTGAGGCTAAAACTGATAAAAATAGCAAAGGAGCTAACCAGAATAAAACTCCTGTCTATATCGAGGCTCGTGAAGATGGTTTTATTTTGCACCCTAGTAAAAAGTTTGCCCCAAGAACAGATTTGTATGATGAAAAATCGGCTTTGAGAAAGACTATTGCTAATCTCAAGACGAATAAAAACCAGCAATATCTAATTTTAATTCTTCGTCCCGACGGTTTAGAAATGTTTGACAAAGCTCGCCAGTTGGTGCAAGGAGAGGGAATAGATATAGGCTATGAACCTCTAGAGTATGGTTTAGAGCTTAAGATTGAAAGTTAAACATAAGCAAATTTTAAAATATATTTAATTAGATATATGTAACTCATGAGAACCAGAACCAGACGCAGAATGCCTCATAATGGTCAAAATTTAGACTCTTTTTTAGATGTTTTGACTAACACCGTAGGCGTATTAATATTTGTCAGTATATTTGCTAGTTTAATTGCGACAGGAGGAGGTAGGCCTAAAAGCCGTGTCACCATTCAAACTCCGCTTTCTTCCCCGACAAACAAAGAAGCATTGTGGTTTGAAATCCGCAATAAGAAAGTAAGTAACCTAGATTTACGTCAAGTGAGAGCTAAAGAGCTAGATTTATCAGGTAGTTTACCTAACTGTAACAAGCCGACTAGTAGCGACTCTCTTGGTCTGGGCAATTATCAATCTTGCTTATTGAGTATTCTGGGTCGTCAAAGTAACTTTAGAGTCGATACCGCTAACTATCGAGTAAGAACAGTAGACCAGGGAGTCTCATTACTGTTTGAACCCCTATCCGCAAATATTGGCGAGACTACTACTCAATTAGGGGGAGCAAACTCTGCTTATCAGCAGGTCTTATCAAAGTTTAATCCCCAAAAAGACTATTTAGTATTTATTGTCAGACCAGATAGTTTTGAGGCGTTTCGTAACGCTAGAAAAAAAGCTTGGGAAGCAGGGTATGAAGTTGGTTGGGAGCCTATTGACCAAGATACGCCAATTAAAATCAGGACGATTATTGGTTCAGAGCTTCCAGGCGGGAGGTCAATTGGCGTACAGTAGTATTAAACAAGATGGTAATAAAAAGTAAGTGTAGTTTGAGCAATTACGATTATTTTATTTTAATTTATTTTAATTATGAAATCTTTTACCAGTTTATTAAGCTCACTAATTCTCGCGATTTTGGTAGTGGCGATCGCCATTTTCTCAATCCAAAATATTCAGGATGTGTCCCTTAAGTTTCTTACCTTCGAGTCAATTACTATTCCTGTTGGCGTGTTATTAGCTCTTTGTAGTGCGATCGGCATTATTTTAGGTGCATTAATCCCGATTCTGTTTTCTCGCCGAAAAACTCGTAGAGGCTAGTAGCGCTTCTCTTAAGAATCAGGATAACCAAACCAGGTGGGGTCGATATAATTAATCCGAGCGCAGGGTTCGAGAGCAGATAAGATAGTTTTGCCGTAGCTGCGGAAATTAACCCGATTATCTAAAAGAGCAACAATACTTTGGGATTCTCTCAGGGGAACAGTAGTCTGTTCTAGAGTTTTTAAGGCAGCAGGCAACAAATATAGCCTAAACCAGTCTTGACGCTGATCTTTGTAATACTTAACTAAATTAGCTACGAGTGGATTCTCTAGAGAGGGAATTGGTAAAGTGGCAATAATCAGTAGCCTGGGAATTGGTAAAAATTCTTGATGTTGGTTCCAAAATGACCAACCACAGATCAAAATACTATCATCCAACACCTTAGTTTTTTCTACCTTAACCCTAGAGCCAAATTCCCCAGCCAAGACAGACCCAACTTGTCCTTGAAGGGGTACATCATCAGCAATGACGACAATCAGACGTTTGATGCTGCTGCTGAGTCCCACTAGCAGTAAACTTTCAGCTAAAAATGATTGCTGAAAGTCGCGAGAATTGGGCATAGGAAAGCGATCGGGCAAATAAAGTTGAATATGATTGTTTTGTCGATTAGGAGTAAATTTAAGGGTCAGAATCTCGAAATTTAAGCCAACTCTTTGGCGATAAGTCGTTGCTTCTGCTTCGGTATCCAAAAAGCTGCCAATGACTACTACAGGCTGCTGTTGCCAAATGGAGCTAAGTTGCTTACTGACTCTGGCTGGCGCAAGATTAATCGTCAGCGAACCCCGATCGCGATCGCGAGCAATCCAAGATATATTGGACTTATCAGCCTGCTGTTGCCAGAACTGAGCAAATTTACCATTTAAGATCTGTTGCTGATTCAAGGTTTCGCAGAGGCGGTTAATTAACTCTAATTCTGAGGCGAGCAAGACATAGTTACGATAGGGATTTTCAGGACGAGCAAAAATTGACTTAGTTAGCTTGATTCTGGTATTACGAATTAACTCTTGAGCCTGGGGCGTAGACTGTAGTAGGGCATTCCAATCTCCTGCGGTAATGCTAATGGTTAACAACTGTCGAGTCCATTCTTCTAGATTATCGGCGCGATCGATAATAGTGGGAATATTCGCGGGAAACTTATCTTGAGATCCTAAGCGATCGCTCAACCAGCTTTGAGGGGAAGTAAATAACAGTTGATCGCCCACTTGCCAGCGATCGCCACTACGTACTTTTTTATTATTCCCCAGCCATTGCTGTAGCTTGGGAATTTCCGTCTCTAGCAGATATTGTTGAGTAGCGCTGGGGGCAATGACAATTACTGACCAGTCTCCTAATAAGATCGGCGTAAGATAGCTCAAACAATATTTACTAACACTGCTGCCTGTCTGCATTAAGGCAGGACGACCCAAGCGTAAAGCGCGGGAAATAAGGCGCGCCATCGTCAGATGATGAGGAAAATTTCGATTTCCATGCTGGCGCAAAAAATCGCGCAGGGAAGAATGAACATCTGCTTCGATCACGTTAATCTTGTCTGCTGAAAAAGAACCACGGTGTTTCTGTAAATTAGCTTGTTTCAAATAGATGAAATAGGTTTCCTTTGCTAATCATAAACAACCGTCGCACCAGTTCCAATTACTTTTTGCTCTTGGCTATATTTTTTAGCTATATTTTGACGCTTAATTTACCCATCTTCTTGAGCTTGATCTTGAGGAAAAGCACCAGGCTTCACTTTAAGAGTCTTAGCTTGACCATTCCTAATAATTTTTACTGGCAATTCTGCTCCAATTTCACTTGCATCCACCTGTTCCTGTACTTGAAGAGAAGTTGTCACGCCTAGATTGCCGATCTGACTAATGACATCTCCTGGCTGAAAGCCACTCTTAGCAGCAGGAGAACCAGGAATTACTTTAACCACCAAAACTCCCTCTGACTGAGCAATTTTAAAGTCAAATTCCTGGGTAGAATTAATTTCCGTTTTAGTTTCTTGGTTGAGATTAATCATCTGCACCCCCAAGTAGGGATGGTCTGCCTGTCCTTTAGTAAATAGCTGATTGGCAATTCTTTGGACTGTTTCAATGGGGATGGCAAAACCTAACCCCTCCGCATCAGCGCGAATCGCTGTGTTGATGCCAATGACCTCTCCTTGAGAGTTAAGCAATGGCCCGCCTGAATTACCAGGATTGATCGCTGCATCCGTTTGAATAAATCTTACCCGCTTGTCAGGAACTCCAACTTGAGAACTAGAACGATCTAAGGCGCTAATGATACCTACTGTGACGGTATTGTCTAATCCTAAAGGATTACCGATCGCGATCGCCCATTCTCCAGGAGTCAAATTTTCAGCATTGCCGAAGTTAACAATGGGAAGATCTTTTGCTTCAATTTTAATCACCGCTACATCGGTAAAAGAATCTGTTCCTAAAACTTTGCCTTGATAGCTAGTACCATCTTTGAGGGTGACCTGAACTTTTTTGGCACCATTGACTACGTGAGCATTAGTAATTAGACGACCATCTGAGGCAATTATAAAGCCTGAACCCGTTCCCCGTTCAATTCGGTCTGGCTGATTCTGGGAGTTTTGCCTCTCTTGATTGTCGAAAAAACGTCGCCACGGACTGTTTAATTTTCCAGGTAAAGTGGCAGAAATCTGGCGAGAAGCATCAATTCTCACCACGGCAGGACTCACTTTTTGTACCGCAGTCGCAATAAAATTAACATGGCGATCGCTACTTGTAAAAGTACTAGGGGGAAGCGGAATTGCTGCGGTCGATACTTTAGCCTGCTGTACTGGTGTTGAGCGTTGGGCATGATAATTTCCCCAAAAACCTAAACCAGTGCCAATACCAAATATACCTATATAAATACCTAGCCTGTGAGAAAAGAATTTCATATTATTTATTGATGCGGGGTTGATTCCCTAATCACAATTATTACAGACAAAAATCAATAAAGTTTTCTTAATCTCAAATCAGGCTCAATAACCCGATTTATTTTCCAGGTTAATCTAGAAGTTGACTATTTATCATCAGAATTAGCCGAAATTAAAGTTTTGATTGTTTTTACCTGGGTTGTATATCGATCATCACTCATGACAGGATTAAGGAGATCTGTAGAAATAGGCTCAATTAAGTCAATCCACGATTTGCATCCACTATAGGCATCGTCATAAGGAATACTTGTGGGTGTCGGCAAACGATAGACTTTTAATAACAGCACCAGTAATGGTCTTTGAGGTTGCCATTTAAGGCGATCGCCAATCATCTGTTCATGCCAAATATGATATGGTTGCAATGCTGTAATCTGCTCTTTATTGGCGATCGGCACAACATCGGTAATTTCGGCGCAGCTTTGAATGCTCACTGTCTGAGGATGCCACCCAGACTCTACTGAAGTTACTTTAGCAGCATATTCTGATTTAAGTAGATGAGGTTGTTGGTGTTCATAAGTTGGATAGAGCCAGACAAAAGGTTGCTGAACTTGAAAACCTGCCTCACGAATACCACCTTTGCGCAACAGCACAATTGTCTCTCCCTTACTCAAAGCCTCAACGGCGATCGCCCATTCTTTTAATGCGTGTTCGAGCTTCTGGCTGACTAATACCATAGCTAATTTTTATACATTAATAATCTGTATTCTCTATCTATTCTTAACTATACAAGACGAGTCAGATCTAAAATAAAAATTGTTTTGACAGCATCTTTTTGAGAAATTACTGTAACGTGGCTAGCAATTTCTAAGGTATCCGCACGACGATAAGTATCAGGTATTAAACGAATCTGCTCTAAAGAAACATCCATCAGAGTTGGTGCTTGGGACACAGCAATTCCCAGGGGTTCATCGATAATATTTTTACTAATAATCAAGTAGCCTGGGGATTCAGACTGAGTTAGGCTAATACCAAACAACTTTTGATGCAAATCGACTATGGCAATTTCTTGTTCGGGAAAATGAGCTAGATTAACATGGCTCAAGCCACTACCATAAACCTCCATTTGTTTAACTACTTTCTGTACTTGAAGTATTGGTAAAGCTAGGGTTAGCTTACCCATCTCAAATACTAAAAGCTTAATTGACCTATTACTTTGAACAGCGGTGTTAAAACTCGAATCAACGATTAAATTACTCATAATTTGACTACTAAGAAATTTATTTGGCACGACTACTTAAACTATGAGCGAAGGTATTGTTCGATTTCCGAGATAAACTTGTCCTCAATATAGGGCTTGGTAAAGAATCCTGATGCCCCTAAACTGGCTGCTAAATTTCGATGTTTTTCAGTTCCGCGCGAAGTGAGCATCACTACAGGTACTTGGCATAACTGGGATTCTTGACGGCGTAGAGTAAGAAACTCAAAGCCGTTGACGTTAGGCATTTCAAGATCACAAATCACCAAATCAGTTTGTAAATTACTGCGGAGTTGGTTTAATCCTTCCGCACCATCTCGACCCTGTAATACTCGGTAACCTTTTTGCTCTAGACTCAAAGCTAGGGTGCTGCGCAAAGCAGAAGAATCATCAACGATCAAGATCGTTTTAGTTTTAATAGCGATCGCTTGTGTCTTATTCTGTCTATTCTCCGCATGTTTCTTCCCTTCTAAGATTTTTTTTACTTCTTGAATAAAGTCTTGTTCTACATAGGGTTTAATAAAGTAACCGTCAGCTCCTAGCTGTTTGGCTAAATTGCGATGTTTTGCTCCACTACGAGAGGTCAACATAAAAGTGGGAACTTGTGCCAGAGTCGAATCTCGACGACGCATCCCCAAAAACTCAAAGCCATTCATCACAGGCATTTCCACATCACAGATAATTAAATCAATCTCAGGATGCTGTTTGAAGCCGTTGAGAGCTTCCTTCCCATCTTTTTTCTGCACTACCCGATAGCCTTCTTTTTCTAAAGTCAAAGCCATGGTACGTCTTAAGGCAGTAGAGTCATCCACAATCATGATGGTTTTAACAGAGGTAAGCTGATCTGTAGCTGCTGTGCCGATCATACTAGGAGTAACAGGATCGAGGTGAACTGATTTAGCTGCTATTACTGCTGGAGTATAGCCTGGAGTGATGATCGGGTGTTGTTCTTCGCCCAAAATCATCCCAATTAAGGCTGAACCGTCAAAGGCGGGAATGAGACTGCCATCGCTGAGGATTGTACAGCCATAACTATAGCTGGGAGGAGCGATCGCTTTGCCATATGGTTTAATCACTAATTCTTGTTCACTCAACAGGCTAACAACCTCTAAGGCAAATAATTGTTGTCCTCGTCGCAGCAACAGTAAGGGTGCGGCCCAATCTTCAGGAGGAGCGATCGTTTTAAACGTTTTACTACTAGAATCGGTATCGGGGATGGGACAATTGTAGGATAAAGTTTCTGGCAGAGCATAAATTGGAATCAGCTTACCCTTAAGGAATAAAAACTGCTGTCCGTTAGCTAGCTTGATTTGTTCGGCGGTGGGAATAATAATCTCTTCAATACTATCGGCAGGAATAGCAAAGGCTGTCAAGCCAAGGGAGCAGATTAACAGTTTAGCAATAGTTAAAGTTAAGGGAAGACGGAGAGTAAAAGTAGACCCACTGCCAGGAAGAGAGGTTACGCCAATCTTACCCTTGAGAGTTTCAACTTGCGATCGCACAATATTCATCCCCACTCCTCGACCAGAAAGTTCACTAACTTGACTCGCAGTTGAAAATCCTGGTTCAAAAATTAGCTCAAATAGTCTTTCTTTGGATGCAGAGGCAGCTTCTTGAGGTGAAATTAAACCCCGTTCAATTCCTTTTTGGGTAATTTTGGCTAAATCCAAACCCTGACCATCATCCTTCACCTCAATCACGGTTTGATTACCCTGATAATATGCCTGTATTTCTATTACCCCAGCGGCGGATTTTCCTTGATGGGTTCTCATCTGGGGATCTTCAATCCCGTGGTCGAAAGCATTGCGCACCAGATGGAGTAGAGGATCAGACAGCTTTTCCAAAACTGCTTTATCAACTAATACTCCAGTCCCTTTCAACTTCAGGTCAACAGCTTTATGATATTTACTGGATAAATCTCGGAGGATACGCGGAAAACGCTGCAAAATTTGTTCTAGGGGTAGCATCCTCACCCACATCAACTCATCCCGCATCTGTCCCAACATTTGACGTTGACTATTGATCGTCCGATCCGACTGCTGGGCAAAAATTGTAATATCTTCTACGCTTTCCTCAAGCTGCACCATTTCTTCTAAGACTTCTTGTAAAGCGGAGTTGAGCAGATTATAGCTATCGAGTTCCAAGGCATCAAACTCAGTATCGGCATCGTGATCTAAATTGGGATGATGTTGAGGAGTACCAGGGATAAGGGAGCGTGCTTCTAACAACATTTGGTCTGATATTGATCGTAGCTGTTTGGTAACTTCCCGAAAACGCCCACACTTTTGCTCTAGTTCAGAGACATTTTCCTGTAGCTGTTCGTTTTGCAAAGCCAGACTATTACGATTGATGGTTAATTCGCCCACTAAATTATTCATGCGTTCTAAGCGATCGAGATCGACCCGTACTGAAAGTTTAGCAGCGGCGTTTTGAGAAGTTTTTTTGCCTCTAGTTGAGTCTTGAGCTTCAAATGTAGGTGCTGATTTTGATGGAATTAACGAATCTGCATTGGCACGGGGAAGATGGTCAAAAATATTGGCAATTGATTCGATAGCTGCGCTTATTTCAGATTCGGCTTGATGGTCGGAAATTTGCTGAGGATCGACGGCTGATTCAGATTTCGCGATCGCCATCCCACTAAAATCATCAGCAGTAGCACCAAAAATTTTAGCTAAAGCTTCATTGGCAGCAAGATCAGATGATAATTCCTGGTTGGTCAGAACATTATTTGTTTCAGTGGGTATTTGCTCGGTTGCTGGATCAAAAATTTGACTAAAATCATCGACATTGGGTTGCTCGTCAACGCTCGACCAGATGCTGTGAAAGTCGACAGAATTTTCTTCGGCTTCACCAACATTATTTGTTTCAGTAGCTATTTGATTAGCTGCCAGGTCAAAAATCTGACTTAAAGCATCACCTGCTTCTTCAGGCGCGGTATCTGTCTCAAGCTGGAACTCATCAGCAATAGTACCAAAAATATCCTCGGCTAAAGCTTCATTAGCTTCATTGTCGGCAATATTTGACCAGCGATCAGAGTCTAAAATTTCATCAGTTACAGATAAAGTAGACTCAAAATGGTCTTGAGCCAATGTTTGATCATCCGTAAAGTCAGCTTCAGCAACTTCGGTAACTTTTTGAGCTAATTCAATCAAAGCCAAAGAAACTGTCCCGCCTCGTTGGCGATCGCCTGCTAATACCTGTTCGGTAGCAAGGGTACAGTCGGCAAGGGTAACTTTGATAATAGCTAAGGCTGCTTGGGGATTTAGCTGCAAGGCTGCTTGAGCAGTTTGGACAATATCGCTAAAGCCTGAGAGGTTAAATAACTCGGCAAAACCCGCCAACATTTCGAGGGTACTCTTTAATTCCGCTGCTGGTTCATAATTACTAGGAGCGAGCAGAACTGACTGTAAACGATCTAAAGCTTGAACTACATCCACTTCAAAAATAGAAGCAACAATATCCACCCCTAAATCATTAGAGCTAGGCATATAGTTATCAGCATTTTTGAGAGCTTCGGCTAAACGAACTTCTAGAGCAGCAAATACTGGTTCGGCTTTGAGTAGAGCAGCTTCCTCGTCAAAAGAGCCTGCCTTAATTTGTTCGAGTAGAGGGTGGGATAGGCAGTCGTAACCTTGGAGCAATAAACTTTCTAACTCTGGATCAAAATCAACCCGATCGCTATAAAGAGCCTTGAAAAAATCTTCTAACCGATGCGCCAACAATTCAATTGCCCCCAACTCGACGCTAGCAGCACCACCTTTGATGGAGTGAGCAGCCCGCATCAATTCGTGTACCTTGGGTATACTGTGGTCTTGGCGTAATTCAAGTAAGCCTGTTTCCAAAATCTGTAAAAGTTCTTGGGCTTCTTCGACAAAAAATTGATACGCTCGATCGCGAATATCGGGGTTGAGTGACATGGTTTTGATCTAGATTGACAATATTCAATATTAAGTAGGCAAGACTAGGTTTTAAATTTCGCAATATGAGACTGAAGTTTGGCGGCGATCGCCGATAGTTCTCGAACTGAATTAAATACTTGAGTTGCCGACTGAGAATTATGTTCGGCGATCGCTGCTACCTCAACAATCGTTTGACTTACCTGGGCAGAAGTGCTGGACTGTTGTTGGGTAGCCTGGGTAATTGAGCTAACTAACTTGCTAATTTCGCTACTTACTTGATTTACCTGATTTAAGCTCTGACGAGTTTGCTCTACCAGTTCATTCCCCGAAGCAATTTGTGCTGCTCCCTTATGCATTGCTTTGACTACTTCAGCAGTTTCTAGTTGAATCTTACTGACCAAGGTTTCAATTTCGGCGGTTGCTTCTGCCGACTGAGTCGCCAGAGATCTAACCTCATCGGCAATTACGGCAAAACCCTTCCCCTCTTCTCCTGCTCGTGCTGCTTCAATAGCAGCTTTAAGTGCCAAAAGATGGGTTTGAGCTGCAAAACGACCAATTAGATTGACCGCCTGGGAAATTTCCTGGGAAGATTCCCCTAGTTTTTCTGCTTTGGTCGCAGTTTGAGTTACAGTTTGCTGCACCGCTTTGATTTCGGCAACAGTAAGACTCATAGCCTGATCTTCACGAGCAATGGTGATGGCTGCCTGCTGGGCAAAAGTTTCTGCCCGATCCGCCTGATTTGCCACCAGACCAATTGATGTTTCCATCTCTCTTACCTGCTCTAGCATTTGGGAAATTGCAGTAGCTTGGGCGATCGTTTCCTGAGCTAAAGATTGAACTGCCAGATCATTAGCGGAAGTATTGAGCTGTACTTCTGTTGCTGCTGATTTAGTTTGATTGACCAGCCTTTGTAAACTTTCGATGGTCGAATTATAAGAATCGGCGATCGTGCCGATTTCATCTTCTGTTACCCTGGCGCGAATAGTTAAATCACCTTGAGAAACCTCCTCCACTTCCTGTAACAAACTTAAGGCTCTAGCTTGAATTGCTTCTTTTGCCGACTTCTCGCGGATTTCAGCTAGCTTTTGCTGTTCTAAAAGTTCTAACCGAGTAATGGCAAAACCTATTTGGGTGGCAACTTGGATGAGAAACTCTATTTCTTCATTCATCCAGGGAATTAGAGTAGCTGATTGATGAACCATTAATAATCCATTTAATTGATTCTCAATCATGACAGGGGCAATCAAACAAGATTTGACCCCTAAAGATTCTAGATACTCTTGTTTAGCTGGAGTTAAATTGGCTTGAGCCAGATCGTTGATTACTTCGATCTGAGGCAAATATGCTGGAGCTAGATATTCCCTTACTAGTTCAGCACTCAAATTACTATTTTGAATTGCTCGACTACCCTGAGTCGCGCATTCAGCTACAGCGATCGCCGAGCGTGGGCGGAGTCTAATCGCCGATTGGGCATCAAATTGATAGTAAACAACTCGTTCTGCCTTAAAAGTTTGATAGCTTCCCTGCACCACCGCAGTTAAAATTTCTACCCAATCTTTAGCGCGAGTTAATTGCAGAGTGATATCTTTGATACTTACTGATTGTTGAGTCAGCCTGCTTTGAAACTGCACAAAATCCGTTAAATGAACCGCCAGACGATTGAGCTGACGACTAAACAGGGCAATTTCATCAGTTCCCGCAATGGCTAGACGAGTCGTATACTTGCCCTGAGCCATTTGTTCTACGGCTTGAGTCGCCTGAAGAATTGGACGCAACCATCGATTTGCCAGAGCAGAGGCGATCGCCCCTATTCCCACTGCCACCAGTGCTGAACCTAGTGCCAACAGCAACCTAAATTTTCTTTGAGGAGCATAAACATTCGTTGTGTCTGTAGCTAAAATCTCCTGCGAGTTAAGCTTAGGCAATCCTCCGCTTTTAGCTGGAGCAATTTTTTTTAAGTTAATTGTCTGTTGGGCAACGGAATCGACAGCAAAATAATATGCCACTGAACCAACTACAAAAGTAGGTATAGTACTTATGGCGATCGCTAATACCGTCGTTTTCAAGCGCAGACTTCGCCGTTGCCACCACGATCTTGAAATTGAATCAGCATCATCTTGAATTAGATAGTCAGGAGTTTGTTCTCGGTCACGATTATGAGCAAAATTCATAGCAATCTCAATAAAATTATGAATAAATTAGGTTTCAATAATTTAGTTAGCTGACTTTGAATTTAGCTACACTATTTTCTAGCTGTTGAGCCACAATCAACAGATCTTGGAACGATGCCGAGACAGCGATCGCTTCTGTAGCAGTCTGATTAGAAATTTCAGCAACTTCTAACATGGTCTTAGTCACTACTGCCGAATCCTGAGACTGTTCTACGGTAGCTGTGGCAATTTCTGCCACTAGCTGATTAATTTCTTGACTCACATCCGCAATTTGAATTAGGGAAACACGAGTTTTATCCACCAGTTTTGTTCCCGCCACTACCTGCTCTGTCCCCGCCTCCATGGCTGCCACTACTTCCTTAGTTTCTAGCTGAATTTCTGCCACTAAAGCTTCAATTTCTGCCGTTGCCTCCGCCGATTGACGAGCTAGCGATCGCACTTCTTCGGCAACTACTGCAAAACCTCTTCCCTCTTCCCCTGCATGAGCAGCCTCAATCGAAGCATTAAGGGCAAGCAGATTTGTTTGATCGGCAAAGTTACTAATGACGTTAACTACTTTAGAAATCTTTTGAGATGACTCCCCTAGACGCTTAACTTTCTTCGCCGTGGCGGCTACAGTGTCGCGTATTTCTTGGAAACCTGCTACTGTTTGGTTCATCGCTTCATCCCCTGCCTTGACGGTTTGGGTCGCTTTAAGCATGGCTGCTTCCGCTGTCTTGGCATTATGAGCTACTGCCTGAATTGAGTTGGTGATCCCCTGAATTCGCTTTAAAGCAGCATTAATTTCCGTAGTCTGTGCCGATGCGCCAATAGATAATTCCTGAATCGAACGATCTTTATCACTGGTAGTAATAGAAACTTGCAGCGCAGCAGTTTTCACCTGAGACACTAGCTGGCGTAGACTTTCAATCGTCGCGTTGTAGGAATCGCCAATAGTGCCAATTTCATCGGACTGCACCTTTACCTGTACAGTTAAATCCCCCTGACTGACAGGATCTACCTCCATCAATAACTCCAAGGCTCGTCGCTGGAGATTTTCCTTAGCAGCTCTTTCCTGCTGCTGTGCCTGCTGCTGCTGTTCGAGAAGTTCTATTTTCTCAACTGTTCTGCCAACCTGTTCCGCAATCCGAGTCAATAAGCTAATTTCACCTGAGTCCCAAGTTCTGGGACTGCAATGATGGGCAATTAATAAACCCGCTAATCTATTGGCTGTGACTACAGGAGTAATGAGACAAGCCACTACTGCTAATGGTTCTAGCATTTTGAGATGGTAATCATCTAATTCTTCCTGGTCAATATTGGCGATCGCCTTCACGTTCCCCTGTTGATATGTTTTGGCATCTCCTTCAGCAAAAGGATCGTTAATTTCTGTGCCTAAAACTTGAGCAATGCCCTCTTTAACTGCTTCGGCAACAATCTTACCTCGCCTATGTAGATCAAAACTATGATAAATTACGCGATCGGCTTGCAGCACTTGGCGACTGCTTGCGACTGCCGTTTGCCAGACTTCTGGAGCATTGCTTGCCTGGGTAAGACTATAGATAATTCCCTGCAAAAGACGAGAACTTTCGGCATCTTGTTTAAGACGAGCTTCATTGAGTTCAATTGAATCTGCCAAGGCATTAAAAGTGCTGCTCAACATACCGACTTCATCTTGAGCATAAATCTTCGCTCTCACCCGCAAATTGCCCCGAGAAAAATCCTGAGCGACTGTTTGCAGACTTTGAATCGGTTTAGCGATCGCCTGTTTTAATAGCTGACTCAGATAGATGATAAAAATCAACATAATCAAAGATAGCAGGGACTGAGCTAGCAGACTACTTTGGAGAATATGATTAAGAGACTGCACCGAAGTCCCGTGTACCAAAACTCCGACAGGATTGCCCTTGCTGTCATTGATAATTTGAGCTGCTAGGACGTACTTACGTCCTTCTATAGTCGTCGTCTGATGAACTTTTCCCTGGCTGTTCATTGCCTGTTCTAGAATCTGCTGATCTGGTAAAGCCAGGTTGGCGCTGGTTGCTCCGCCAATTTGGGCTGAAGATGATGCCAGAACAAATGTGCCATCAGCTTGAAGTAAGTAAACAGCACTATAATCTTGTTCTTCGGTGACAGCAGTGATAGTTTTTGCTAAAGCTGATAAATTATTCCCAAGTTGGGTTTGAGATAAAAGAATTATCTTACTCTTGAGATCGAGTCGAGATTCAGTTTGCTCAATTAAGCGATGCTGGAGAGTTCCTTGCAGAATTAATCCTCCCACCCCTAAAACCAAAGCTAGTCCGCCACAACTCAACCAAGGAATTAAATTGATCTTACGATTGAGCGGAAGATCGTATATTCGCCTTTGCCAAGATGATGAGGACAGAGAAGAATCCATAATCTGTGCTGGTTTTTTTGGCTGGGGTAACTGGGGTAGATTATTCATAGAAACTTAAGATAGATAGTAAGTTAATTAGTTAATTAGAAGTGGGCATGGCAGAGGCGATCGCCTGTCCATCAAGAGCTAAAACCATTTCGTCTGAAGATTGCAGCCAATATCCTTGTAAAAAGCTATGTAATCGCGGATTCATCTGTGGATCGAAGACAGCTTGAATTGAAGCAGGATCACAGGTTTCTAAATCATCTACCCCAGCTACGACTAAACCTAAGTGAATCTTCTGGTCGTTATTTTCCCGCTCAGGAGAAAGAACAATGGCTGTAGATAAGACGCGATCTTGTTGCTGCTGATACCAACAACCTAAGCCCAGTAATTGTCTTAAATCAAGCATCCACAAAATATCTCCTCGCCAGTTATAAACTCCCATCACCCAGGCAGGCATTTGGGGAATTGGCATAATTTGCGCTAACTGTATTTTGAGAACCTCCGTTACCTGCTGAATCGGCAACATGGCTTTGGTATCAGGATCGAGTTGAAACTTGAGATACTGTAATGTTTTGCCGCTGATGTTTGGCATATTCGCATTAGATGAGCTGGTTTGGGTGCGTGGATTAGGCACAGTTAAAATACACCTGAAATATTGTTGAATTACTTTAAGCAATCAATTCCTTGACTTTCCCGACGAATTCCTGCTGATCGATCGGCTTGAGAATATAGGCATCTGCTCCTTGCTTCATGCCCCAAAATTTATCTATTTCTGTTGCCTTAGTTGAACAAAGAATAATCGGAATTTTATTAGTATGATCTGAACCCTTTAACTCACGACAGATTTCAAAACCACTGCGTCCTGGCAAAACCACATCTAAGATAATTAGATCGGGAAAATCTTGCTGAATTTTTGCTAGTGCTTCTTCTCCACTTACAGCAACAGAGACATTAATGCCAACTCCCTGCAAACAGCCTGTAATAATCGCTCTTTCGGTAGCAGAATCATCAACAACCAGAGTGTACCCCATAACAAAAGTTACCTCAATTTGTGATTGTTCTTAGCTGTACGTAGATCGGCTTTTTGGTACGAAAAATGGGAAGTAATTTTTTTAGCCATGATTTTGGGAAAGTGCTTTTTGATCAGACTGACAAGATTTATAGTTCCCCTCTCAAACAATAAAAGAACCATCAGTTTGAAAGTTTGTTTAAAACAGTTAACATAAACTGTAAATTTTTTCTTGATAATTCAAGCAATTGAGAAGTTGATGAAGTTTATTTTGGTTGTACTACGTACTTGTCAATTGTGTTTAACACCTGTTCAGGTTTGGCTGGTTTACCCAAAAAATCAGTTGCGCCAACTATTTTGGCGCGAACTCGATCTACAATGCCGTCGTTGCCTGTGAGAATCACAATCGGCGTTTGTTTAAAAAAAGAAAGCCTACGCAATTGAGAACAGATTTCATACCCGTTGGTATTAGGCATCACCAAATCTAAAAAGATCAGGTCTGGTTTACGATTGAGTAAAACCGCGATCGCTCTCAAACCGTCAGTTTCACTGACAAAGTTATATCCCGTAGTCTGAATAATACTTTCCATCGTCTGACAGATAATCGGGCTATCGTCAACACAGGCGATCGTCAACCGACGATAAGCTTTGTTTTGAAACAGTTTTTGGGCAAAAGGAGTTGACACAGGAGGATCGAGATCGTTTACCGCTACAAGCTGTACCAAACCCATCTGTACATAGGGCAAAAGAGAGCGCGTCACGGTGACAACGTCTCGCTTCAGGCGTACGCTCAAATCTCTTAAAGTCTGTTTGCCGTCTAAAAGTTGACTGAGGTTTTGATAAACTTGCGGGGAAGTTTTAGTTTTAAGGGCTTGAGGGTGATGGATAGTGGGAGCCAAATCGGGAGAGCGATCAGCAACTTTAGCATTTCGCCAAGCAGAATAGAGCTTATTGGACTCAATAATCATCTGTTCGGCATCAATTAAGATTAGCCTGGTGGTTAACAAATTATCTGGGACTAATTCACAATACACTTCGATCGCTTGGGTGACATCAAACAGCACCTCAATTACCGTAGCGCGAATAATTTTAGTAGCCTGTTCACGAGTAATTTTATTTTGATCGATCCAAGTCGACAATAATTGATATTCCCAAGAAATGCGTAATTCTTCTTGAGAAATGTTAGCTAAAGATGACTGTAATTCTTCGATTTTATTCAGTCTTTCAGGACAATAAGCAGTAAAATGTCTGCGCCATCGTCTAACAGGATGAACTCCTCCGCTAGCATAGACAATCCGACCCAAATAAAGATAGATTATCCAAGTATGGTCTTGCTGATCGCAGATAATTAGCTGACCGCTAAATCGATTTTCTTTAAGAGATTTAAAAAATTTAATTTGTTGAGTGGCTGTAAAGTGTTGAATATGAGTCCGAGCCTGACTAATTTCGTTTTTGGCAGTCGTCATTACCAACCTCTTTTTAATAAAAGTGAGTGTAATCTGAGAGCGAGCTGTGACCCAAGTAAGAAAGAGTAAACTATAGACATTTTTATAAGTGCTTTAGCTAATAAATAATTAAAACTCAGTATTGCGATTTATGATCATTTTGATCGCTATTCCTTTTAATAGTTCCCGAAAATCAGATAATACTATCAGTTCGATCAATATTTATTGCTGTATTACAGCTAAATTGTGCGATAAAATCGACAACGATAAAATCATTACTTGCTTTGTCAATGTTTTAAAAGAAAATGAATCAAGATCCATCTCAAACTAACAAAGAGCAACTACAAAATTTGATGCACCAAGCAGGCATCGCCGATATTAATGAGCTTAGTCAGGTGGCAAAGGTGGCTCGACTACAGTTAATGAGAATTCAACAGGGTCTCATTCTTAATATTTCTGTTGGCGCGATCGCTCAAATTGCTCAAGCCTTAAATGTGTCAGTGGATAATTTGCTCAAAATCTTTGTTGAACAACACCAAGTTATTGTTCAGCCTGCCTCATCCTCTCAAGATCGCGATGCTTTGGCAGCCTGTCGACAAGAATATCAAAAACTACAGCAAGAAATGAATCAGCTACAGCAAGCCTTACAAGTAGAGTTTCAACAAGATAGTTTAGAAACCATTGAATCTTGGCTATTGCAATGGCCCACCGCTGCTACTGCCGTACGTCAAAATCCTCAATTGCCAGCCACTAGACTACTTTCTTTAGTAGAACCAATAGAAGAATTAATTAAGCACTGGAACGTATCAACTATTGCCACTGTCGGTGAAGAATTAGCCTACGATCCGCAAAACCACCAGTTGATGAAGGGTATTGCTCAACCAGGAGAACTGGTCAAAGTACGTTATGTTGGGTACAAACAAGGAGATAAATTACTCTATAAAGCAAAAGTAAGTCCTGTTTGATCGTTATCAGCAATTAACTCCAGCTTGTTGATAACTTCATTTTCAGGCCACAGATTTTCGTTTTACTACTAATATTTGTATATTAATTGCTACCGTGACGTACCATAATCTGAATTTTAAAAATTATTAGAGCTAATCAATTAGGAGCGTTCTTATGCATGAGGATACATTAGAACAGTTGCAACATTCCCATGATTTTACAGTCAATCGCGATCGCGCTGAAAAAAACACGACTACAGTAATGTGGCTGACAGTCGTCACAATGGTGTTGGAAATTGTCGCAGGCAGTTTCTTCGGTTCTATGGCATTACTAGCTGACGGTTGGCATATGGCAACCCATGTAGCAGCATTTGGCATTGCCGTGTTTGCTTATCGATATGCTCGTCGTCATGCTCACAACCCCAAATATACCTTCGGGACAGGAAAAGTTACTATTCTCGGTGGTTACACCAGTGCTGTTGTCTTAGGAGCAACGGCTTTAACTATTGCCATTGAATCCATAACTCGTTTTGTTCAACCTGTCACTATTCAATTTAATCAAGCGATCGTCATAGCTGTTTTAGGTTTACTGGTAAATTTGGCAAGTGCTTGGTTATTACAAGATCATCATGAGCATCATCACGATCATCACCATACTCACGACCGCAACCTCAAAGCTGCTTATATTCATGTCGTTACAGATGCTTTGACCTCTATTTTGGCAATTATTGCTTTATTCGCGGGTAAGTATTTAGACTGGATTTGGTTAGATGCAGCCATGGGCTTAGTCGGGGCTGGAGTTATCTTTAAATGGGCTTACGATTTGGTTCAAGATACAGGTGCTGTTTTGCTCGATGGAGCAATTGATAAACAGACTAAATTAGATATTATGAATGCGATCGAAGCTGATGCGGATAATCGAATCAGCGATCTGCACGTTTGGTATGTTGGTGAAAACCGTTGGGCAGCAACTATTTCCTTAGTCACACATTTTCCGCGATCGCGCAATACTATAAAAATTTGCTTCAGGGTATACCTTCTGTTACCCATATATTGGTTGAAGTTAATCAATGTCATGGAGAACCTTGTATAACTTACGAATCGAGCAATTACAAAGGGACTTCGCCCCAACTCTAAGCTATAAGCTTTTTGATAATTTTTAAATTTAAAGTGGGAATACTTAGTCAAAATTCTGACAAAGTTCTTGACAGTTATTATTTACAATAATGTGTCTCATAAAAATTGAATACCTATGAATTCTCATTTAAATGTTTCAGGCTTGAAGGGAGTATCCGAAACTCTGTTGACCACGCTTTATCTTAGAAGTTTAGAAACTAAAAGGAAAGATGGAATTATTCAAGATGATTATTCAGTTGAGATCGTCAAAAGAATTAATTATAATTTTGCCGAAAAAGATTCTCAGTTTACTCAAGCTATTATCGCTATTAGAACAGAAATTATAGATGAATTAGTCAAAAAGTTTATCAATCAACATCCTCAAGCCACAATTATTAGTCTAGGTACGGGTTTATGTACCAGATTTTTTCGAGTTGATAATGGTTCAATTAACTGGTTTTGTATCGATTTACCAGAAGTGAAGCTGGTTTGGGATAATTTAATTGATGAATCAGCACGGCTAGATTATTTAGGTTATTCTGCTCTAGACTTTAAATGGATGCAAAAAATTAAAACAACAGCGCCAGATAAAGTACTAATTATTGCTGAAGGTTTGTTGATGTATTTTTCCGAAATAGAAGTAAAGCAATTATTTAACGCTATTAAAAATAATTTTCCTAAATCCGAAATAGTATTTGATTCATTAGGTATATTTTTAGCACAACATAGTCGAATTAATTCTGGCGAACTAAATATAGATGCGTCCTATAAGTGGGGCATAAAGAATTTAAAGGAAATCGAAACCTGGGATCGGGGAATTAAATTGCTAGAGCAATGGCATTATCTTGACATGCATAAAGAGCGACTAGGATTAATGGGCTGGCTAAGTTATTTTCCCGCGATTAGAAATCAAGTAAAAATAGGTCACTTTCAATTTAACTAATCAAAAAGATTCATTTGCGTCGGCTCAAAAGCTGGCTTACCAATATACTTTTGCGGTTGCCTGCATGAGCCAGGGATGTCCCCACCAAAACAACATCACAAAGGCTGCTATCCCTAAATAGGCTGGGCGTAAGTATTCCTGCCATTTAATTGTTTGACGACCATCAAGAATTGCTTTAAAAGGAATTACAGAAGTTCGCGCCTTGACCTGGGTAAAGGCTTCTCCATATCTTGCTTGTAAGCGCGATCGCCATGCCAAACGGCAAACAAGTGATGAGCAATTAATCCCACTGAAGTCACGATGGTAAAAGTTGTTCCTAACCAGAGAGTGTGAGCAATACACCAGATAACTTGCCCAACCATTTGAGGATGACGAGTGATGCGAATAATCCCTGTTTCAAAAAGATATACCTGGGGTTTTTGCACCGCAGCAATTTCTAAGAGGTTGAAGGTTGCTGGATAAAGAAAGACAAAAGAGATCGCCGATAAAGTCCAAACCAAAGTCTTAATCCCTGGGACTCCCTGCACCTGCCATAACTGCACACCATCATAACGATGATTAAAAAAATAAATGATTAAAATAGTGGCAAAAGGGATGCTGATTAAAGCAAAAATTACTCGGTATAATCTAGCCCCGATTTTAGTTTCTGCCCAAGGGCGTAGGGCAGCCATCCCACTATGGGCGATCGCAAATCCTAGCAGTAAACCCACCATAATTAGGTGACTGTTATTGAGCCAGTTAAAGTTAGTTAGAGAAATAGTCATATATATATATTATTAATCACTTCCCCTATGGGCAATAATTAAAAGTTAATTGCGTACCCCAATCGTGATACTGTGCAAATAAAGAACACGAAAATTATTAAATATATAGCAGTATTAATAATACGTTTAAATAACGCTCGATTAACCAAACTTTTTTTATAAACTTGTTACTGGGATTGGTATGTCTGATATTCCTTTTACTCTAGATCAACTTCGAATACTTAAGGCGATTTCTACAGAAGGAAGCTTCAAGCGGGCTGCCGATAGCCTTTATGTTTCTCAACCCGCTGTCAGTCTTCAAGTACAAAATTTAGAAAAGCAATTAAATGTTCCTTTGTTTGACCGTGGTGGAAGACGAGCCCAGTTAACAGAAGCAGGACATTTACTCTTGAATTATGGCGAAAAAGTGATTTCATTATGCCAGGAAACCTGTCGGGCAATTGAAGACTTGCAAAATCTTCAGGGTGGCACGTTAATTGTGGGAGCATCCCAAACTACAGGCACATATTTAATTCCCTGCATGATTGGTTTATTTCGCGAAAAGTATCCCGATGTTTCAGTGCAGCTTCAGGTTCATTCGACTCGACGAACCTCCTGGGCGGTGGCTAACGGACAGGTTGATTTAGCAATTATTGGGGGCGAAGTACCGACTGAGTTACAGGATGTACTCAATGTGATTCCTTATGCTGATGATGAACTGGCTTTAGTCTTGCCACCTAATCATGCTTTGGCGCAAGAGGAGGCGATTCAAAAAGAAGATTTGTATAAGTTGAAGTTTATTGCCTTAGACTCACAATCAACAATCCGTAAGGTAATTGATAAAGTTCTCGCCCGTTATGAAATCGATCCCAAGCGCTTAAAAATTGAGATGGAGCTAAATTCGATTGAGGCGATTAAAAACGCTGTCCAGTCAGGGTTAGGAGCAGCCTTTGTCTCCACTACAGCGATCGCCAAAGAATTAGAAATGGGAGTTTTGCATCAAGCCAAGATTAAAGAAGTTGATATCGGCAGAACTTTAGCGGTAATTGTTAATCCCAATCGTTATTGTTCCAAAGCCGCAGAAGCATTTAGCAAAGAGATTCTACCTCAGTTTACAACTAGAGAAGAGTTTAAAAACCTGGATAGTCTGTACAAAAACATTATTGAAGTAAGCTAAAATCTTCGGCGATTTCCTAAATCCCTCAGTACAATGAGCAAATAACTATTTAACAGTGAACTAATAACAGTTGTGTTGACTGTAGATTGAATTTCTCACTGACAATTGCTCGCTGCTGAAGATGGAAATTATTTGTACTCGCCCTAGTTGTGTAAAACCGCTCAATTCTTTCCCTGATTTGGATACAGAAGCGAAGATTAGGACAGTCGAGCAAAGATACTGTAGCGCTTGTGGAATGCCTTTATTGCTCGCCGATCGCTATCTCCCTTCAAAGCTATTAGGACAGGGTGGATTTGGTGCTGCCTTTTTAGCTTGCGATCGCTATAAGCCGAAGTTGCCTTTATGTGTTGTCAAGCAGTTTAAGCCTTCTAATGATCTTGATGCCCATGAACGAGCCATTGCTCAAGAGCTATTTGAAAGAGAAGCCGTTGTTTTAGAAGAGCTTGGTCAAAAACATCCCCAAATTCCCAATTTATATGCTTTTTTACGCCCATAGTCCAAAATACGCAGCGGACAGGAGAAGAACAGTATTTTTACTTGGCACAAGAATTTATTGATGGACAGGATTTAGAACAAGAATTAGCAGAGAAAGGTAAGTTTTCTGAAGCTGAGGTGATTGAAGTTTTAACCGAGATTCTCAAAATATTAGAGTTGGTTCACGCCAACAATACCATCCATCGAGATATCAAACCCTCCAACATCATGCGTAACAAGCAGGGAGTTTTATATCTGCTAGATTTTGGTGCAGTCAAGCAGATTGCCGCAGGGGGTGGTAATCCTAAAAAATCTACAGGGATTTATTCAATGGGTTTTGCTCCTCCTGAACAAATGTCAGGGGGGCAAATATATCCCTCAACCGATATCTATGCTTTGGCGGTTACCTGTATTAATTTATTGACGGGGAAAGAAGTAGAAGAACTCTATGACACATTCAACAACGCTTGGCAGTGGGATGATTTTGCACCGAACATTAGCGATCGCTTGAAGCAAATTCTGAATAAGATGCTGCTGCCAACTCCTTCTCAGCGGTTTCATTCGGCTCAAGATGCTTTAACAGCTCTGGCGGTGCAACCAAACCAGGTTAATCCTATTGTGCCACTTAGGTCTAGTCAAAATATTCCGCCAACCAAACCAATCTTAACTCCTCAACCAAACCAACCATTGATATCTACTGTGTCGAATTTTTCCAATCCCCCCGCTCCTTTTAATACAGTAATCCCCCCAGTTCCTGTTGTTCCTAATACATCTGCCAAACCTGTTCGTCAGGCAAGAACAAAACATCCTTTTACTCTCACAGAAATTCTTGGTAGTGCTGCCTTTGTTGGTTTTGAAGGAGCATTAATCTCCATTGGCTTAATTAGCTGGTTAGCTTTTTCGGGAGAGAGTTTGGGGGTGATCGGTGCGATTATGGGGGGCATCACCTTTGCGCTTTATCGTCGCATTATTGAAAAACTTGATCTGGTAATTTTTGCCCTAATTACCGCTGGAGTGGTGATGTTCATTCCTAAATTACAGGGAACTTTCACAATTCTAACTGTCTTGATCATTGCTACCATATCGGCTGCGGGAGCGATCGCCATTACGGCATTTTTCCGTCTCGTGTATCAACTGCTATCTCGTTTACTTTAAAAAAAGCTTCAATTATCATTTCTCCCATATTATTTGGATGCTGTTTATTATGAAAAAAAATGTAGCTTAAAATTCTTGATGAGGACACACTTAGAATAGATCGGTGAAAATTTTAAATATGGTGTTGGGCAACCCATAGTTGAAAGGATAAAATCCTTAAAATCTAATTGTGAGAACACGGTCTAACATAGATTCTGAGTCTGACAGGATCGAGCTTATAATAGAGAAGCGCATTTTTTGGAGCAAGCAATATGTCAATCAACGAACTGTTGCCCACCGTTAATCAGTTATCTCATCAAGATAAGCTGCGATTAATCCACTTTCTCCTTCTAGCAGTTGCTGAAGAAGAAGGGTACAATCTAGAATCCATTAGAGAAGATGATCCAGCGAATGCGCTGATCCAGCAACTTGTATCTACTGAAGCAGTCGTCTGGTCGCCTCAAACCGATAGCGCATCATTGCAAGCATTGTCAGATCTTTTAGTTGCCGCCAAGGAAGCATCCAATGCTTGATGGGCAACGCTATTCATTCACTGAACGAACGGATAGCCTTGGGCGATCGGCGATCATGCCTTACCTACCCTTAATTCTGACATTAGGAAATCGCTCTTTAGAAGCAATGGCATTGCTGGACACGGGCGCAAGTGTCAATGTTCTGCCCTACGAGATCGGATTACAGCTAGGAGCCGTCTGGGAAAATCAAACTGTTTCCATTCCCTTAAGTGGAAACTTGGCTTTAAGCGATTCACGAGGTTTGGTTGTGTCGAGTACTATTGCGCAGTTTCCTCCAGTCCTCTTGGCATTCGCCTGGACTGAGATGAGAGATATGCCTGTAATTCTTGGGCATATGAACTTCTTTGCAGAATTCAATGTGTGTTTTTATCGACATGAATTAGCTTTTGAGATTTGTCCAAAAGGCGAGTGAATTCGTGCCTATATCGGTCAAGTGCGAGTTGATTTAGAGCGGTTTGAAAGTGAGTCAGGATCGCATTGGTGGCAAGTTTGAGTCGCGGTGTGAGTGATTCAGTGATTGAGGAGGCTTTAAGTGAAATTGCTCATGCTTCATCTGATTGATTGCACTTTGTCAGCGGTGGAATTCACACTAAACGTAATAAAGAGAAAATTCCTGCACTTAATATGGCAGCGACAGGCAAAGTCACTATCCAGGCTAAAGCTACAGATTTAATCGTTTCCCATTTAACATCCTGATTGCGCGAGGTCAAACCAATCCCGATCACGCTACCAACTAAAGCATGGGAAGTGGAAACGGGTAACCCAATGCTGGAGGCAATTAAGATGGTGCTAGCAGTGGCTATTTCGGCGCAAAAACCCGTACTGGGGACAAGAGTAATAATGTTTTCCCCGACAGTGGCAATCACTTTTTTACCCTGTACCGCCAAACCCACAACAATACCCACTCCACCTAACACTAAGATCCATAAGGGAATATCTAAACTCTCAATTGGCACAACGCCAGTATTTAGAATAAAGACAATGACGGCTAAAGGGGCGATCGCATTACCCACATCGTTAGAACCATGAGCAAAAGCGACAAAACAGGCACTTAGTACTTGAAATTTGCCCATTACCCGCTCTAAAATTCGAATTTCTATTTCTTGCTGGCGATAGCTTTTGAATTTGTACCAAGCGTAATTGATAATTCCCCCTGTAGCGAAGAACCCCATCCCTAAGCTAATGGTTCTCTCAGGCAAAGGAATAGAGCTAAATACTGGTAGTTGCACCACTGTAGGGAAGACAATCACGCCAAACACGCCAATCAAAGCTGCACTCAGCCAGGGAATCCATTCTAGTAGCTGCTGTAAAGTATCATCCTGCTCAAATAGCCAGTAGCGCAGCAAACTATAGAGACTCGCTGCCACGATCGCACTAACTATAGGAGTGACTATCCAACCCAGGCAAATTAAGCCAATATTATCCCAGGCGATCGCTTCTTGACCAATTGCCACCCAGCTAAATCCAGCGATCGCCCCTACCACTGCATGGGATGAAGCCACGGGCAAACCTTGACTTGTAGCCACCTGTAACCAAATACCACAGGCAAGCAATACCGCAATCATGCCTAATAAAAATATCTGGGGAGTATCAGCAAACAAACTCGGATTAGCTACCTTTGTCGCCAGAGTGGCAGATACTTGCTTACCAAATACTACCGCCCCAGTAAACTCTAAAATACCCGCAACAATAATTGCTTGAGTTAGGGTGATTGCTTTTGAACCCACAGATGTCCCCATCGAATTAGCGACATCGTTTGCTCCCAGATTCCAGGCAACATAGCCAGCCAAGAGAGAAATGAGTGTTAGATAAATTAAAGTATTAGACAAGTGTTTAGGACAATTAGCTCGATAATTACAAAATAGACCAATTTTTCTAATAGTGGCTGTTTTTATTGGCGATTGGACGACCTCCAGGCGCAAATCCTTTATGACTCCGCGATCGCCATTAGAAATTTACGTCAGAGACATCAGACTTTTATAAATTAGCTACGATCAAAAAGCAAACAAAATTAATCAATACCCATCTTGAATTACGATACGCTAGATCGAGTGATTATTTGATTTTTTTAAAATACTTCCTATGACATCCTCCGTTAAAATTGATCAGCGTACTGTTCGTATTGGTACTCGCAAAAGCCAGCTTGCTTTAGTACAAACCTACTGGGTAAAAGCTGAATTAGAAAAGCATTTTCCTGATATCAGTTTTGAAGTTGAGGAAATGAGTACTAAGGGAGATAAAATTCTTGATGTTCCCTTAGCCAAGATTGGTGATAAAGGTCTATTTACCAAAGAGTTAGAAGTGGGAATGCTCAACCACACCACAGATTTTGCTGTGCATTCCCTCAAAGATCTGCCGACTAACCTACCAGAAGGTTTAATGCTAGGCTGTGTCACTAAAAGGGTCGATCCTGCTGATGCGCTAGTAGTCAATCAAAAACATCAAGATAAACAGTTAGAAACCCTGCCAGCAGGTTCGGTAATCGGCACATCTTCCCTCAGACGTTTAGCCCAACTTCGCCACCATTTTCCCCAGTTAGAATTCAAAGATATTCGAGGTAACGTTAATACTCGTTTAGCCAAGCTAGATGCAGGAGAGTATGACGCAATTATCTTGGCAGTGGCTGGATTACAGCGATTAGACATGGGCGATCGCATTCACCAACATATTTCCTCAGACATTTCTCTACACGCAGTGGGACAAGGGGCATTAGGGATCGAATGCCGAGCAGGTGATCGAGAAATTCTGAAGATTTTAAAAGCCTTAGAAGATGCTGACAGTTGCGATCGCGCACTGGCGGAGAGAGCATTTTTGAGAGAACTAGAAGGTGGGTGTCAAGTACCCATAGGTGTAAATACTCAGATTGAAAACGACCGGCTAACTTTAATTGGGATGGTTGCTAGTCTTGATGGTCAACAATTACTTAAAGATTCTGTCAGCGGTAATAAAAGTGAGTCAGAAAAATTAGGAGCAGAGCTAGCAGGAAAACTAAAGGAACAAGGGGCAGGAGAAATATTAGCAAAAATTTTTGCAGAAGTAGGACGTGGGTAAATAAAACTAAATCTAATCAAAAATATACAATTGCTTTGACTCTACACAAATTATCGAGTATCAATTAGTAGTCTAATTAAATTTTTTGAATCTTTCAAATGATGAATATGAAAATTAAAACCCTGGCTGTTCCCGCATTTGTTGCTATGTCTTTATTGTTTACTGCTTGTGCAGGCGATCAAGTTGAAACTCCTGATGCTGACGGCGCTGCTGGTCAAGTACAAGAAGGCGCTTCTGATGCTGGAGATGCTGTACAAGAAGGCGCTTCTGATCACTGGAGATGCTGTACAAGAAGGTGCTTAGCTGATGCTGGAGATGCTAATGCAAGAAGGTGCTTCTGATGCTGGAGATGCTATGCAAGAAGGTGCTGATAAAATGCAAGAAGGCGCTGGGGATGCTATGCAAGAAGGCGCTGACAAAATGCAGGATGGTGCTGACAAGATGCAAGAAGGTCAATAAATATTGTAATTTAATTATTTATAGTTTTTGCTGACTTAAGACAACTTAGACTAGACAGCACAATTAATATTATCCTGAGAACTAGGAGTTGGATAGATAAAACTACCAATTTCTAGTTTTTTTAGTGCAAATTTGCTCAATCATCAGAGACTGTTTCCCATGATCGATCTTTTTACTTGTGCCAAATGGCTGGGAATTGCTACTGTTATTTCCCTAGTGGTAGCAATTACAGCGTTCGTCCTCGGTTGGGGCTTTCGTTTTCGCCTAGTGGGTGTAACCAGCTTTATGGGAGTGTTGACTGCTGGTTTTTTCGCTTTAGGTTTAGGTCTATTTCCCCATGCCCAAATTCCAGGCGCAGCTCGTTATACTTTAATTTACGATAATGGAGCTAATCAAGCCGTAGTAGCCGTATCTCCTGAGATAGAAGAATCCGCCATTGAGCCGACCTTAATCCAGGCGGCAACTGATCTATACTCATATGGTAGAACAGGCACAGCAGGCAACGACCAGTTTACAATTAAGTTGAGAACTGTACTACATCCTCAACCAGGAGTATCTAAACCTTTGTTTTTGGGGACAGCCAAACGCTCAATTACAGATCGCAGTAGCAAAGATATTGACATTGAAGTCTTTGCGGAAAATGTAGCGCAACTGCCTCGACTATCAAGCTAGAGTCATTCAATCTAAGAATATGAGTAAACCAGCCACTAAAGCATCAAGCACCAAAGTAACCGAGTATAGTCCTTTAGCGATCGCTCCCGCCAGAGTATTACGAGGTAATCATTGTCTGGCTAATTCAGGTCAGGAAATTGCCACCTTGGGTGTTCGACCTTTAGTAATCGGCGGGAATCAAACCTTAAAAGTAGCCGAAGCTTTTCTACAGCCTGCGCTTAAAGCAGCCAAGCTGATTAGTAAAACAGCTAGCTATATCCCTGACTGTGCCGAATCTTCTCTAGTGCGGCTTAAGGAAACAGTTCAACAGCATCAGGCTGATCTAATTATTGGTGTTGGTGGTGGTAAGGCTCTAGACATGGCAAAATTAGTTGCTTATCAGTGCGGTTTACCAATCGTCACGATTCCCACTTCAGGATCTACCTGTGCAGCTTGGACAGCCTTATCTAACGTTTACTCTGAGACGGGAGCATTTCAATATGATGTTACCCTCAGTCGCTGTCCCGATTTATTGATTCTCGACTATGAATTAGTCCGTACTGCTCCTCAGCGTACTTTAGTGGCGGGAATTGGAGATGCGATCGCCAAATGGTATGAAGCCTCTGTGAGTAGTGGCGATGCCACCGCTACCTTGCTAATTTCAGCGGTACAGCAGGCGCGAATTTTACGGGATATCTTGTTGCAAAAATCAGCGATCGCTTTAGAAAATACTGAGAGTGATGCTTGGCGTGAAGTAGTTGATGCCACCGTCTTACTGGCGGGAGTCATTGGCGGCATTGGTGGGGCAGACTGTCGTACAGTGGCTGCTCACGCGGTGCATAATGGCTTAACTCATCTGCTAGAAGCTCATGACGTACTCCACGGCGAAAAAGTAGCCTATGGTATCTTAGTTCAGCTACGCCTAGAAGAAATGGTGCAGGGTAATCAGTTAGCAGCATCAGCGCGCCAGCAGCTACTTAAGTTTTATAGTGAAATTGGCTTACCCAAGTCCTTGGAAGATCTAGGCTTAGGCGAGATCACTCTAGCTCAACTGCGTCAGGTAACGGCGATCGCTACTCAGCCCCAGTCAGACATTCACCGACTACCCTTACTGTATCTGACCAACAGCTAGCGGCAGCAATGGTATCCACCGTAGCGGAAACTAGTAGGGGCGATTCGCGAATCGCCCCTACATAAATTATGCGGTTTTGGTTAAATAATTATTCCAGAAATGGCGTAGATTTTAGCCAATCTAATAATAAAGAATTGAACTGTTCGGGATCTTCATCATGGGGACAATGCCCAGCTTTTTCTAATTCAATTAACTGTAAATTAGGATTTAATTCGGCGATCGCTCTTGCTTGACTAGGTGGGATCATTCTATCTTGTAAGCCCCAGATCAACAGCATAGGAACTGTAATTGGGGGTAATAGATCTCTGATTGACTCGGCAAAGCTAGCCTTGCGGACACAACGTGAGAGACGATATAGAGTTTGCTCTGCACCATCATCGTAAGCAGGACTAGATAATATTTCTACCAGTTCATCGGTAATCGCTTCTTGATTAGGATAGGCAATCCCTGCCCATTTGCGAATTACGTTTGGTCTTCTAACTAGCTTAAGTAGGTTTTTAATTAATAAGGGAGAAGCAAACAGGTTCTCAATCCCCGTCACTATTGGTCTAACTAGCGGAGGCAAGATATCCTCTCGCACCGAAACATCTGGTAAACTCAACATCACTAAACCTTGAACCATTTCAGGATAAACAGTAGTGGCGTTTAAACAAACTAAAGACCCAATCGAGTTGCCGACCAGAATGACAGGAATACCAATAAAAGTCTGCCAAAAATCATGAACTTGTTCTGTCCATAAAGCAGCACTATATTCTGTGTCAGCTTTTCTCGATGCACCAAAGCCTAGTAAATCTAAAGCATATACGGTATGATTTTGGGCAATTACAGGCAAATTATTACGCCAATGCTCGATACTTGCGCCAAAGCCATGAATAAAAATTATGGGTGGAGTTGCCGTAATATCTGCTCTTTGCTTTGCTCTGACATAACTATAGCGAGTTTGCCATCCCCGCCAAACCCAGTCTCTTTGATTGCCGATGCGCTCTTGCCAAGATTGGTTTGTAGTCAAGTTAATTACTTAAAAAATATTTACAAAATAGCTCATGGTGATGCAAAGCGTATCTGTTGCTGGTTCGGTCATACACATAAGTTGAAGATAAAACTAACTTAACATTCTATTAATAATAAGATCGGTAAGATAGTAGATGATATCAGTTTTTATCATCATAAATTTTTTGGTTCACAATATTACTAACATAGAAGGAAAGAACAAGTACGCCTGTGAGAGATAGAAGACGCAGTAACAACAGTCGCGATTTAACCAAAACCAACGAAAGAATTCGCTTCCCCGAAATTCGCGTTATCGACTCTGAAGGAGAGCAGCTAGGAATCATTACGCCTAAAGAAGCTCTTGCCAGAGCGCAAGAACAAGGCTTAGATTTAGTCCTAGTCAGCGAAACCGCTAAACCCCCAGTCTGTAAAATTATGGACTATGGGAAATATAAATATGAGCAAGACAAAAAGCTTAAAGAAGCGAAGAAAAAGCAGCATAATGCCGACGTTAAGGAAGTAAAAATGCGCTACAAAATTGAGGAGCATGATTATAATGTGCGCGTCAAAAATGCTATACGCTTCCTCAAATCAGGAGACAAGGTTAAAGCGACCATTAGCTTTCGCGGGAGAGAGATCCAGCACTCTAGATTAGCGGAAGATTTACTGCGTCAAATGGCAAAGGATTTGGAAGAATATGCCGAAGTCCAGCAGTTTCCTAAACGAGAAGGCCGCAACATGATGATGATGTTATCACCGAAGAAGTAGACTGAGCTAATATCTCAAGCAAGTTACTCGTAGGGGCGAATGGCCATTCGCCCTTACAGAAATTATGTGGTTTTTATTTAGAATGACTATAGCTTTAAACTAACTTTGGTTTGCTTTAGTATCCTGTACTGCTACCCAAAATAAAATTGCCGTTAAGGGAATACTCGCGGCCAGAATTAAGCCTGTTACGGTGCTACCTAATTCAGGATTACCAGAAGACAGTTCAAAGACAGAACCCACAGCAGCGATCGCCGTAATACAACACAACAGCAGGCAAATCCCGCTTTTTGGGGTCATGGAAATCATAATTATTAACTCCTTGATTGATTATTTTCTGACTGGCTTAACTGCACTGGTAGCAAAACCTCTTTTCTTTAATTCTTCATTAAGGGCAAGATTGTTCTCCACTCGATCAACAAACATCACTCCGTTAAGGTGATCCATTTCGTGCTGAATAGCGCGGGCTAGCAAACCATTAGCCTCTAGTTTACAGGGTTTGCCCTGCTCATTTTTATATGTCACTTCGATTTGCTCAGGACGAGTGACTTCCAAATAAACTCCAGGAATGCTTAAGCAGCCTTCTTCCGAACTACAAAAGTTAATTCCTGACTTAGTAATTTTCGGATTAATTAAAACTAGAGGAGGCTCGTCAGGTTGATCGAGGGCAATGTCAATAACAATTATCTGCTTATGGATACCTACTTGGGGTGCTGCCAGACCAATCCCTTCGGCACTATACATTGTTTGCAGCATTTCTTTGATCGTGTTGCGCAACTGATCGTCAACTTTGGCTACTCGTTTGGCAGGTTGACGTAAAACGCGATCGCCCAGAAAATGAATATTCAAGGGTTGGTTGGTTAAGCTTTTTCTTTTCTACTGCTGTCGCCGTGGTCATATATCTAATCTAATAGCGTCTTTTAAAATTTGATTTTTGATTACTATATTATTTTATCGTTTTCTTCGCTATCGGCTATGAAGCGCAGTGTTATGGTAAACCACTAGCTTCGCGTCGTCCTTTAGGGCATATAGTAGACGCGTCTCTCGAAGTGAAGCAGTCTTGAGGTTTTCCACCCAACTAAGCGGTACAAGCAAGGCGCGTTTCTCGTCATTAGTACTCGTGACGAGAAAGCCGTCGCCCTATAAGCGATCGCTATTGATCAAGCAGATTTGAAGCTTAAAGCTATTATGTTGATTGGTATACTTAATTACTTGCTGACATTAAAATGAGAGATTTATATCCAGCTATTGAACCCTATAATCAAGGCAAGTTAAAAGTTTCTGCATTACACACCATCCATTATGAAGAGTCAGGAAATCCTCAAGGAAAGCCAGTAATTTTTCTTCACGGGGGGCCTGGTGGTGGGATATCCTCCATGTATCGTCAGTATTTCGATCCCCAACAGTGGCGGATTATAATTTTCGACCAGCGAGGCTGTGGGCAGAGTACTCCCTATGCAGAACTGCGGGAAAATACCACTTGGGATTTAGTTCAGGATATCGAGCAGCTACGGCAGCAGTTTAAAATTGACAAATGGGTTGTATTTGGTGGCAGTTGGGGTAGCACCCTAGCTTTAGCCTATGCGCAAACTCATCCTGAGCGCTGTAAGGGGTTGATTCTACGAGGCATTTTTATGCTACGTCCTTCAGAAATTCGTTGGTTTTATCAAGAAGGGGCAAACTATATTTATCCTGATGCTTGGGAAGAATACCTCAAGCCGATTCCCATCGAGGAAAGAGATGATTTACTGGGGGCTTTTTATAAAAGATTAACCAGTGAAGATCGCCAAGTTCGCCTGGAGGCAGCCCGCGCCTGGTCGGTATGGGAAGCAAGTACAAGCAAGTTAATTCCTGACCAATTTAGCCAACAGAGTTTTGGTAGAGCAGAATTTGCTGAAGCCTTTGCTCGGATTGAGTGTCATTACTTTGTCAATCGGGGATTTTTTGAGCGAGAAAATCAGCTATTAGAAAATATCGAGCGGATTCGTCATTTACCAGGAGTGATTGTTCAGGGTAGATATGATGTAGTGTGTCCCATGATTAGCGCCTGGGAACTACATCAGGCTTGGCAGTCGGCAGAATTTATAGTGATTAACGATGCAGGTCATTCAGTCTCAGAACCAGGAATTAAAGATGCCCTCATCCGAGCTAGCGATCGCTTTGCTGCGTTATAACTAAGGAAATAGGCTGTCTATTTTTATACCTAAATGTTTGCTTTAACTAAAAACACTTCTCGCCAGAGAGAAATTGCTGAAGTACTATTTCGTAACGGTTGGGATTATGCGCGGGGATTGTTAACTGGTGATAAGGGTAATGAACCCCGTCTTCCCTCTCCTGAAGTTCTCCGTAATGTCTTAATTGAGCTTGGACCTGTTTACGTCAAGCTGGGGCAGCTATTATCTACCCGTCCCGATCTCCTGTCCGCTCGCTATGTAGAAACTCTGACCGACCTTCAAACCAATGTTCCCCCCGTACCTTGGGATCAGGTAGAGCAACTAATTCAACAAGAATTAGGTCAACCTATAGAAGCCGTCTTCAGTGAAATTGACCGTAATGCGATCGCTGCTGGTTCTATTGGTCAAGTATATAGTGCTATTTTATTGAGTGGGCAGCAAGTAGCTTTAAAAGTTCAGCGCCCAGGCATCGATGTGGTGGTAGCGCGAGACATCTCTTTAATTAAAAGTCTGGCTGAGTTAGTTTCTCGCACCGAATTTGGCAAGAACTTTGACATTGTCGGTTTGGCAGAAGAATTTAGTAAAGCTCTAGTGGCAGAATTGGACTTTACCAGTGAAGCGGAATACACCGAACAACTTAGACAAAATTTGAGTAATACGGACTTATTCGATACTCAGCAGTTGGTTATTCCCCAAATATTTAGTGATTTAACTACGAAAAAGCTGTTAACAATTGAGTGGCTTGATGGTGTGCCGATTTTACAGGCAAAACTACCCCAAATGAGAGCCAATAAAGATGAGGCTACTCAGCGCAGTGAACTGACTACAGTTTTGTTTCGGGCATTTTTTAAACAGGTTTATATTGATGGCTTTTTTCATGCCGACCCCCACCCAGGTAATATTTTCTACCTTCAAGATGGTCATATAGCATTGCTAGACTGCGGGATGGTGGGTCGTCTCGATCCGCGCACTCAACAAATTTTGACCGAGATGTTATTGGCTATTGTCGATCTTGATGCTCGTCGCTGTAGCCAGTTGACCTTGGAACTAGCTGAGGGTGGACAGCAGGTTAATCTTAGTCGCTTAACTAGTGAATACGACATCATGTTGCGCAAATATTATAATCGCAGCATCTCTCAAATTAACTTTAGCGAGGTAATTTATGAAGTCTTACAGGTATCTCGCAACAATAAAATTAGACTGCCGAGTAACATGGGGCTATATGCCAAAACTCTAGCTAATTTAGAAGGAGTTGCTAGAGGTTTCTATCCCCAGGTTAATTTGCTCGACCAGATCCGTCCTCTGATGGCTGATGTATTTCGCCGCCAACTATTAGGGGAAAGACCCGCAGAAACCTTATTGCGGATTGGTTTGGACTTTAAAAGCCTTTCTTTGCGATCGCCTCGTTTAGTCGAGCTACTTTTAGACCGCGTGACTTCGGAAACCCTCAAGTGGAATATTAATATACCCCGTCTAGATATTTTGGCGGTAAGCCTAGAAGACTCAGCCAATCGTCTTTCCTTTAGTATTTTAGTTGGCTCTCTAATTATGGGTGCAGCAATTATTTCCACTGGCTCGGCTACTGCACAGGTTTCAGTCTTAAGTAATGTTTTATTTGCCGCTGCTAGCCTTTTGGGTTTATGGCTAATTTTGAGTATTTTGCGCTCGGGAAAACTCAAATAGAAGCTGAAAATTAAGACGAGCAAAACTAATGAAGCGAGCATAATTTGCTTGCTTTTACTTGTTCATCTAAATTTCATAATTCACTCAGTAAGTTTACTAATATTTCATACTCTAGTTTTGATATTAATTTAACCTGTTTATTTAAAATCATTGAATTGATTTAAATTCTTGAAACATCAAGCCCCAAAAGCTATCCAGACAGTAGTTAAATTAAGCTGGAATTACGTTGATATTTTCAATTGATTAGCAAAACTAGCAGTTACACCTATGATTTATCTCCAGGTATCTTATATAAATTGCTAATTGGTATTATGATTATAATTGTCGTAAATTGTAACCATAGGCTATTTTAAAATTTCAGTATTAACCGAAACATTTTTCAGTAAAATGCTTCATATTAGAGTCCATTGTGACATAAAATAATAACTTGCAAATATAACAAGATTTCTCTTAATCTATTTTTTTACTAGCAGCTATAAGTTGACTATTTAAGATCATCGATAGTATCTGCTTATGTTTTATAAGAAATTTTAATCAAAAAAAATTATCAAAATTATTGTCTTGCTTTTTGTTTTTGACCTCTGTTTAGCATTGTAAATACTTATATTAATTGAGTTTGAAAATTTAGTTTGTTCACTTTAAAAACGCTGAAAAGTTTAATTAGGATTTAACAATGAGATTGAAAAAGTTGAGTTTGGAACGAGTAACCATTGACAAAAAATTGCTTAATCTCAATAACCGACACTTTTTTATCCTAGATGGGTTGGTTTTCTGTCTAACACCTGTACTGGCAATGCTCTTGCGTCTGGATTACTTGAGCGTAATACAAGACTATTATAAAGGTTTATTTATTGCAACCATTATCTTCTCTATAGTTAAGCTATTCACTTTTGTCATTGGCGGATTTTATAAACGCTACTGGAAATATGCCAGTATTGATGAGTTAATTGAGATTGCTGCTTTGACAACCACTGCTGTGGTAATCGAGATTGTCTTGTTGAGTATTTTGCAGTACGTGATTGGCACTGATACTGAACATTATTTAGTACCTCGTTCTCTACCCTTACTCGATGGCATTCTCTCCTTTATCTTAATTGGCGGAGTTCGCTTTAGTGTTCGAGCCACAGAACGAAAAAAATCAGCAGCAGCTAAAAACTTTTACAAACGCGATCGCGTTTTAATCGTGGGAGCGGGAGATGCTGGAGTCTCAATTCTCCAAGAAATGCGCCGTAATCTTAAACTAGGACTAAATCCAGTCGCATTTGTCGATGATGATCCCCAAAAGTTAGGATTAAATATCCAAGGATTACCTGTAGTGGGCAACCGTTACCGTATTCCTGAGATTATTTCCGCGCACAACATCCGACAGGTGGTTATCGCTATGCCTACTACTGCTGGCAAAACCATTCGCGAGATTGTTGATGTGTGCCAAGCAATTGGAGTGCCAGTTAACACTCTCCCCTCAGCCAATGAAATACTCGACCAGGGAAATCGAATCCCTACCCTTAGAGAAGTCAAAATAGAAGACCTCTTACGGCGAGAGCAAATTCAAACCGACGCTCAGGGAGTTGCTCAACTTCTAACAGGAAAGGTTGTGTTGATAACTGGTGCTGGTGGCTCGATTGGGAGTGAACTATGTCGTCAGATCTTTCGCTGCCGTCCCGCAAAAATGATTTTATTGGGGCATGGTGAAAACTCTGTATTAACATCCAAGAGGAACTGCAACAGGTATTGCATATTCTCCAGCAGGAAAACTCAGATCGACAGCTGACTCAGCTTATTCCTTATATTGCTGATTTAAGAATAAAATCAAGATTAGAAGACGCTTTTAGCGTTTATCAACCTGACGTAGTGTTTCATGCTGCTGCTCATAAGCATGTACCATTAATGGAGTTGAATCCTCCTGAGGCCATCACCAATAATGTCTTAGGAACTAAAAACTTGTTAGACTTAGCAATTTCCTACAATGTCGGCAATTTTGTCATGATTTCAACTGACAAGGCAGTTAAGCCGACTAACGTGATGGGAGCGAGTAAGCGCACGGCAGAAATGCTGGTGTTAAAAGCAGCTAGAACTAGTGGAAAACCCTATACAGTAGTCCGTTTTGGCAACGTTTTGGGTAGTCGTGGTAGCGTCGTGCCGACCTTCAAACAACAGATTGCTAAAGGTGGACCAGTTACTATTACTCATCCTGATATTACTCGCTACTTTATGACTATTCCTGAAGCTGTTCAGCTAGTTCTTCAAGCTGCTGTCTTAAGTAGCCAAAACAGCCAGGGTCAAATTTTCATGCTTAATATGGGTCAACCAATTAAGATTGTCGATTTAGCTCGAGATCTAATCAGTTTGTCTGGCTATGAAGTTGGTCAAGACATTGATATTGTCTTTACTGGATTACGACCAGGAGAAAAGCTATATGAAGAACTCTTGGTGGAAGGAGAAGAATACGAATCTACTGCCCATGAAAAATATTAGTAGTTAAAAATGCCAGTCGTATCATCCCGCCCAATTTAGATACAACCATCGATATTTTGTGTCAGGCAGCAAAGCGCAATGATATCAATCTAATTATCTTTTTACTTGATCGTCTTGTCGTAGGCTATACCAGCAAATATCAACAGATAGATGTCGAACAAGCCCAAGATAGTCTCGAACAAATTATTAGCGATACTCATGAGCTGAATGCAGTTACAGTTAGTCTACAGCAAGAATTTATGCCCCGATCTAGCATACCAAGCTTTAACTATGTCACTCGCCTTACCCCTACTGAGCTACAGCGTGGCATTAAACAAGCCCTCGAAAATGAAGAGTTTACCCTTTATTACCAGCCAGTGATGAGCCTCCATACGGGAGATATTCATGAGTTTGAGACTTTGTTGCGCTGGCATCATCCTCATTTAGGGTTAATTTCTCCCCAAAAATTTATGGCGACGGCGGAAGAATCAGGGTTAATTGTTCCTTTGCAGAGATGGATCATCGAAACTGTCTGCGCCCAGCTAAAATGTTGGCAAGAAAACCCCAATTTTAATAATGATATTGGAGTTAGTATTAATGTCCCCAGTCTTCAACTTTTCCAGGCAAGTTTGGTTAAGCATCTAAAATTCAACTTAGAAGAGTATAAGATTGCGCCTCATTTAATTACTTGGGAAATATCTGAGTATTTAATCGGTGAAAATCCTCAAGCAGCAAGCATCATCTTACCTCAATTAAAGCAGTTAGGAATTCAGTTACAGATCGACAATTTTGGCAAAGTAGCCTCGATTTATGGTCATGTTAAACCTAACTTACTCTATCAAGAGTTCCAAAAGGTCAAAATAGATCGCTACCTAGTTAGCCTAATTGAACGAGACCAGCAAGCTTGGGATATGTTGAGAAAAATTGTTCTTGAACTCAAAAAACAGAGCTTTAGTGTTACTGTCACTGGTATTGAAAACTTATCTCAGTTAAATAAGGTTAAAGAACTTGCAGGAGATTATGGTCAAGGTAATCTTTTATCTAAGCCATTAAGCACAGCTGAAGCTAAAAACTTGATGAGTAATAACCAAGCTATGTTCGATAAAAGTAACTTGAAATAATTTTTTGAATTGATATAAGGTAGAAACAAATAATCCATAGCAGCTTTGCCAAAAAATTGTTGAGTTAATAACAATAGTTCGGACAAAATTTAATTAATTACGAAAAACAAGGGTTATAGCCTTGATAGTAATAAATACATGGAAATTATACAGAAAATTCTTCATAGCATAACTTTCTGGCAAAAGTGGACGAAAGGCTCAATGAATCGTCAAATTTTTATAGCAACCATTATTATTGGTTTATTTACTGGGTTAAGCAAATTTGCTTCTGTCGGCAAAGAATTAGTTGTTGCCTGGAAATTTGGGACGGGAGACGATTTAGATTCTTTTGTAATGGCAATGGTGGTTCCCTCTTTTGCCACTACTGTAATAGCTGGTTCATTTAGTTCAGCCTTAATTCCCATATATATTAAAGTACGTGAACAAGAGGGTAAAAAAGCTGCACAGCAATTATTCTCGGGAATTATAATTAGAGCAGTAGGGTTGCTGATCTTCACAGCGATCGCGATCGCCATTGCTGCTCCAATTTATTTACCGCTGCTGGCATCAGGATTTTCGGTAGAAAAACTTGACTTAACTACCAGTCTACTGTGGTCAATTTCCCCTTCAATTTTGCTATTTGGAATTATTAATATTTTGGGGGGGGTAATGAACGCAGGAGAAAAGTTTGCCTTGGCGGCAGTTTCTCCTGTTATTACGCCTCTAGTTACGGCAATTATTTTATTCGCTTGCCCTAGTTGGGGAATTTATGCTTTAGTTGCTGGCTTAATTTGTGGCTCTTTTATCGAAATGAGTATTTTAGGAATTGGGTTATTCCAACAAGGAGTTAGCATCTGGCCTCATTGGTCAAAATATAGTGCCAATTTAGATCTAGTAATCAAACAGTATTTTCCTGTGATGGTTGGCTCTTTTTTAATGTGTAGTACTGTTTTAGTAGATCAGTCTATGGCTGCCATGCTATCTCCTGGAAGCGTCTCCGCCTTAGGTTATGCAAATCGAGTCATCGCTCTCCCCTTGACTTTAATCACCCTGGCTTTGGGAACGGCAGTAGTTCCTTACTTTTCCCAAACCATTGCTCAAAAAGATTGGCGCAAAATTAATCATACTTTCAACTATTATTTAAGATTAATTTTTATCACCACGATTCCCTTAAGCATATTTTTTATTTTAGCTTCTAAGTTAATTATTCAAGTTCTTTTTGAGCGAGGATCTTTTAATGCTGAAGATACTCAACTAGTATCACAAATTCAAACATTTTATGCTTTACAAATTCCTTTTTATATTGCAGCAATTTTTGTGGTTAAATTAATTAACTCTTTAGGTATAAATAATATCTTAGCTGTGGGTTCGGCAATAAATTTGGTGGCAAACATAATTGGTAATTATATATTTGCAGAATGGATTGGCGTTGCTGGTATAGCATTGTCAACTAGCTGCGTGTATCTAATTTCCTTTGCTTTTTTGTATATTTTAACTAAGAAACATCTTCAGAAAATTTTGTTAGAAAATAACTAAATTCACAAATGAAAATAACTTTAGTAATTTCTGGTCTTAGCTGTGGAGGAGCAGAACGAGTTCTCGTTTCGATAGCAAAAGGTTTTATCCAGAGTGGTCATAGTGTTGCTGTTATTACCTTGTCTGAGAAAAACAGCGACTTTTATAAATTACCTTTAGGATGTACTCGTATTGCTCTAGGAGTTATGAGTGAATCTATGGGACTAATGGAAGCGGTCAAAAGTAATATTGAACGTATAAATGTTCTGAGAAAAGCTGTTGACAATACTACTCCTGATGTTGTCATTTCTTTCTTACGCATCACAAATATTACTACTATACTTGCTCTTTTAGGGAGAAAATATCCTTTAATCGTAACTGAACACAATGATCTTAAAGTTTTTTCTTATGGAATGCTGTGGGAAACCCTTGGACGTTTGACATATCCTTTATGTTCTTGCGTTGTCAGCGTTAGTCAAGGGGTTGATTTAAATTTTTCTTCACTTCCAAAAAGCAAAAGAGCCGTAATTTATAATCCGATTCTAGTTGAAGACAATGGGCAGGTTGATGAACTGCCTACAGAAGTTAATCTGCAAAAAAATTTGCTGGTTAGTATGGGTAGATTAACTAAGCAAAAGAGATTCGACCTTTTGTTACAGGCTTTTGCTGAAATTGCGCCCCAATATCCAGACTGGCAGATGCTCATCTTAGGAAGAGGAGAGTTGCGCAAACAATTATCACAAATGAGAGATGATTTAGGATTATCAGGTCAAGTTATTTTTACGGGGGCTTTAAGCAATCCCTTTGCAGTGTTAAAGCAAGCAAAGCTATTTGTTATGGCTTCTGAGAACGAAGGTTTTCCTATGGCTCACGGAGAAGCTTTAGCCTGTGGATTGCCAGTAGTTTGTACTGATTGTCCGAGTGGTCCCAGCGAGATGGTTCGTCAAGGTATAGATGGTCTTTTAGTTCCTAATCGAGATATAACCGCTTTAGCTACGGCAATGGCAGGCTTAATGTCTGATGAACCTCAAAGGCAGAAGCTCTCTACTAAAGCCCCTGAAGTGCTGGAAAGATTTGGTTTGGATGCCATAGTGGCAGAATGGGAAGTTTTAATCAATAAGTTATTGAAGGTATAGATAAAATGACAGACAGGAAACGCATTGCTTTTTTTCTCGATGCTCTACATGGTGGCGGTGCAGAGAAAGCTGTAGTTAATTTGCTTAAAGGTTTGGCTCAACGAGACGAATTTGACCTAGATTTGGTTCTAGCTACTAAAGAAGGTCCTTATTTAGATTTAGTACCCAAAGAAGTACGAATTGTTGACCTAAATACGGAGCGAGCAATAAAGGCTACCTTACCTTTGATGAATTATCTCAAGCAAAATCGTCCTTGGGCTTTAATTGGTAGTATGGGTCATGTCAATGTTGTAGCATCAATAGCTACTGAATTATCTCAAATTAAAACTCGATTGTTATTGGTAGAACACAATCATCTATCCGCGAATCGAAGCAAGCTCAAACGTGCAAAGTTAGTTCCTCTGGCGATGAAGTGGCTATATCCTCGTGCTGATGCAGTTGCAGGGGTTTCAGCAGGTGTAGCCCGTGACCTTGAGCATCAATTAGGGTTGAAGAAAGAAACAGTTAGGGTACTGAATAATCCAGTAGTCAATGATGACTTAATTGCTCTAAGCCACGCTAGTTTGGATCACCCTTGGTTTGCTCCTGATCAACCACCAGTATTTTTAGCAGTGGGCAGATTAAACCCGCAAAAAGACTTTCCTAATTTATTGAATGCTTTTGCTCAGGTAAGAAAACAACAAGCAGCTCACCTGATCATTTTGGGAGAAGGTCAAGAGCGTCAAAAGCTAGAGTCAATTATTGATAAGTTGAATATCAGTAACGATGTGTTGTTACCTGGATTTGTAACAAATCCCTATCCATATATGAAGCGAGCCAGTTGCTTGGTTTTATCATCCAAAGATGAAGGATTGCCCACAGTATTAATTGAAGCTATGGCTTGTGGTTGTCCTGTTGTCGCAACAGATTGTCCTAGTGGTCCTGAAGAAATTCTTGCTCGTGGAACTTATGGTCTTTTGGTTGCTGTCAAAAATTCTGAAGCTTTAGGGGAAGCAATGCTCGAAACTTTAAAAAATCCTCCAGCACAGGAACTTATTATACAGCGTGCCAAGGAATATTCTACCGAAAAATCAGTGGAGGCATATTTAGCTTTGCTTCACGAACTTTAACAAAATTTTGATTGAATTCAATCAGAGATGTTAAAGAAAATTAGGAAAAACTATTACAATCTTCAATCGTATTTTAAACTAATATCTATTTTTATTTTTAAGTTATTTGATTACTTGAGCAGTGGCAAAAATCAAATACAAAAAACTTTTTTATTTTTAATCAACCTCAAAGAATAAATGATTATGTTAATCGAGTCGAAAAATCGGACAAAAGCAACTTTTATCACTTACTACCAAGGATTTTTGGCGATCGCAGCTATCTTACTATTCTTTACCAAGCTAGATATTTATTTATTTAGTAATCATGGATTTTTTATCCCCTTATATTGGTTGCTAGGGTTTTTGCTAGCATCTATTCCCCTCTGGTTATCTTTGCTTCGTCGGCTAGATAGTTTATCAAAACCTCTTGTAATTTGGTCTGGGGTCTATATTGCCGTGTCTTTTATCTCAATTCTACTGCAACCAGTACTTCCCAAAGAGCAATATTTAGAAGATCAATATCGCACAATTCTTTTTCTACTCTTAGCCCTAGGTATCTTTGCTTATCATCCTCTATTAACAAAGTGGATTAAACTGACAATTATGTCCGTAACTTTTCTCAACATAAGTCTGTTTATCTATGAGTTTTTTAACCCGCTGAGTTTTTATGTAAAACAGGTAGCTCCAGGAAGATCTTCTGGATTTTATGGAGATTCAAATACGGCTGGGAACTCTCTTGTTTTGGGGATGATTATGACTATCGATCTGATCAAACCCAAATACCGTTTATTTTATAGTTTATTTATATTTATCGGACTTGCACCAACTTTTTCTCGAGGCGCTATTGTTGGATGGGTTATAGTAGTGGCGCTATTAATGATCAAAAAGTCGATTCCTCGCTACCAAATTTCTCTGTTATTAGTGTTTTTCCTGGTAATAATTTCTATTTTATCGACTCAAATCAATAATCTAAAATATTTGAAAGATTCTGATGGTAAAGAATTATTTCACAAAGATACTTTGGCAAGGGTTGAATTTTTAATCGATCCCTTGGCTCAAAAAGACGATTCTAAAGCCTCTCGTGAGGAACATGTAGAAATTGCCTGGAGAAAGTTTGCTAGTCACCCTCTCATCGGTAACGGATTGGGTTCTGGTGAAAATACTGCTACTATTTCCCTGGTCGGAATCGCACAAAGAAGCCACAACACTTATTTGGATCAAATGACAGAATTTGGCTTTTTAGGCTCTCTATTGTTTCCTGGTTTGCTCTTAGCTTGCGTTTGGAAAGCAAAGGGAGAATTTAGAAACCAAGGTGCAGCTTTCGTAATTTTTCTCTTGGCTCAAGGATTTTTTAGTCACACTCTGATCAGTGAATCTTGCTCATCAATAGTTTATGCCATGATGGCAAACTTATCCAAACACAGTAGCTTACAAAGCGTTTTGAACCCAGATACAGACGAATTTTTAGATAAACTTTACTTCCATAATTTCCATGATTTAGAAAGTTAAATCAACCTCAATTTAATTTATTTATGTCTAGTTTTTCGCTCAAAACTGCTAAAACTACTATTTTGATAATCATAACAATGATTGCCGTGTTTAGTAAATCTGCAATCAGCAATAGTCAACTGGAAACACAACCTTTATTTTGGACAGCTTCTGCCATGGAAGCGATTGAACTCCATCAGCCTCATCCAGTTCTGACGGATGATGATTTTCAGCGTCTAACCAAAATTGAATTGAAAGCAGCAAAAGGAGAATACGAAGCGTTTCAAATTGTAATTCAAGCTCCACCAGGAAATCTCAATAACACCAACGTGACTGTATCTGACTTGAAAGGTCCTAATGGGTCAGTAATTGGCAATAGTAATATTACCTTATATAGAGAACACTACATCAAACTCGATCGCCCTAGTTATTTGGGATGGGCAGCCAATCCAACTCGGGGTCAGGGATGGTATGCAGATGCTCTAATTCCCTTTGTCGATCCAGATACAGGCAAAGATATTCAGCATGCAAAATTAGATGCAGTTCCTTTTAACTTGGCAGGAGGAACAAATCAGCCGATCTGGGTAGACATCTTTGTGCCTCAATCTACTGCTCCTGGTAAATATCAAGGTAAATTTACGATTAAAAGCGATCGCGGTGTTTCCGAAGGTCAGATAGATTTGACGGTCTGGAATTTTACTCTACCTGTACAGCCATCAATGGATTCTTTCTTTGATATTTGGGAAAACAGGGGCATTGAAGCACAGACATTACTACTCAAGCATAGATTAATGTCAAGCCAAAGAATTGAGTACCAAGACCAGCAAGAAGTCTTTAAAAGGTTAGGGGTAAAATCGGTGCGATTGCCTTTTTGGAGTGGAGCTAACTATCAAACTTGTATGATGGACTCCGCTCCTTCAGTAACCGAACTTAAACAAGCTGCTGCTAAATATCCATCGAACCTATTAAGATACGTATTTTCAGTAGATGAAATTGATCGATGTAAAAATCTGGAACAACCTTTAAAACAGTGGGGCAATAATATTCATCAAGCAGGATTAAAACATCTTGCCGTCATGAAACCTAAACCAACTTTATATGGGGATATAGATATTTGGGTTGTAAATCCGCTAATGTATGAAGAAGCCCAAGCCGAAATTAAAGAAGTAAAGAGCGAAGGAGATGAGATCTGGTTTTACACGGGATATAGTACCAATTATTCTCCCCTCTGGCATTTAGATTCCCCACCAATTAATTTCCGTATTCCCCAAGGATGGATTGCCCAAAGTTTAGACTTTAAAGGTGTTCTCATCGCACGGGCCGATACTTGGACAGAAAATCCCTGGCAAGAAGTGCCGATTTATGTGCAGGGAGATATAGATTATCCTGGCATAGAGATGTTTTTTACCCAGGAGACAAAGTAGGTTTAAATCAAGTTGTTCCTTCCATTAGGCTTAAAAGGCTTAGAGAAGGAATGGAAGATTATGAATATACAGAGATCTTAAAAAAGCTTGGATATCAAGATTGGGCTATGAAAATTGTTCGAGAGGTAGGAGCAAACTGGAAAGATTGGACAAAAGATACCAATATTTTAGATTGTGCCAGACAAAAATTAGGAGAAAAAATTCATCAACTTTCCTCCAGTTAAATTTCTCTTAGCAACAAGCTGACGTACATTTAAATTAGATTTCTCCAGCCAAGATCGATTGCTGCTATGAATTTCTGGCGCTTAAGATCAATACACAACAAGGACAACAGGCACACAAAACTAGTGATTAACTATAAATTTTCTATTTTCTAATACAATATTGCTAGTTATAACCAATTTTATAAAGGTTAATAATTAGGTCTATCAATGATTACCCTCCGCAGTCAACTGATCTACGTAAGTAAGGAGTTAGCATATTTTAGATTATGCTTTGGTTAACATAGTTAAATAGTAAATTTGCTGGTGTTGTCTAATGTGGTGCGATTGTGAATCAATCTAAAATAATTTTTCAAGACTTTCATAAGTGTTTAAAAGTTGCGCCCTTGCCTATAATTTCGATAATAATTTATATGGGGCTGAAGAGTACAAGCATTCTTGATGGAGGTTTACACCGATTCAATGGGGCTTATCATCCAGCTTATCTCGGCTGGTATGATTTCGTATTAGGATATGCAATTGTATTTAGCTTTGCAATTGGTTCTTTGAAACTAGAAATAAAAGACTTTTTTTTGGGACTGATTGGCTTATTTTTCATCTCCGCAAGCTGGGTTAATTCGTACCAAACAGATAAAATTTTTATCAAAAGAATATGGCAGACTTTTCAGCGCAATTGCTCTCCTGCATTTTTTATCTTCGCCTTTTTCGCTATTTCTCAAGCAATGGACTATACTATCTTTCCTCCTAAAGAAATAATTATTTTTGCACTAATGCTTGGATTAGCGGAGGGTCAATTAACTTTTCAAAATAAAATTTTAGAGGATTAAGAATGTTAGTAAACGAAATGTTAATTTTCAATTCTGGTAAGATATAGCAGTTTATTTCCATCAGCTCTTAAAGTTGTAATCTATTAGCGTGTCGCAATAAAGCTTGTTAAAGATAAGCTTAGATTAAATTTGCGCAAGTATTTGATTAGAGTATGAATTTTGAAACTTATAATAATAAATAAAATTAGCGCATAAGCAAGTGTTCAAATCTGTTTTGAAATATTTTTTTTGGCTATTGATTGCCTTTAGTTTAACTATATTATTGGTTTTTTTAAAAACTGAGTATTCCAACTCATTTTCCACCTCACCTGAAATATGGGTGAAAAATAGTATGGAGCGAGTTATGCTCCAAGATTCTGCTGAAAATGTCCACGATATTCATTTATATGCAGCTCGTGGAGAGTATGAATCGTTTCAAATTGCCGTCAGGGCAAACCAATCTGATACGGTGGTTACCGATGTTCAAGTTTCAGACCTCAAGGCAAAGGGGATGAGCGATCGCCTTTTGTCTCAGAGTAACATTACTTTATACCGAGAACACTATGTTAATGTGACTGAACCTAGTCCTATTTGGAGAGGGACGACAGTTAAACCATTAGGGAAAGGTTGGTATCCTGACGGATTGATTCCTTTTGTCGATCCACAAACAGGAGTCGATCTGGTAAATGCAGAATTAGATGCAGTTCCTTTCAAGCTGAACCAAGGTTCTAATCAGACCATCTGGGTAGATATTTTTGTTCCCAGAGACGCTACCGCAGGAGATTATGGAGGAACATACACTGTCACCAGCAACTTAGGACAAGTCTCGGGAAAAATCTTATTAACGGTCTGGAATTTTGAGCTACCGCAAAAACCGTCTTTAAAGTCTGCATTCCTTTCATGGGAACAACATGATAAAAATACCTTGATCGAGCTACTAAAGCATCGGGTTATGCCAGTAGCAAACATTAATCCTGAAGATGAACGAGAACTGATCGATCAATGGGGTCTATCTGCCTTGCGTCTTCCTTTTTGGAGTGGAGCTGATTATCGCACCTGTTCTATGGCATCAGCGCCTACAGCAGCAGTAATTCGCGAGGAAGGACTAAAACACCAGCTAGACTTGATGCTCTACGTTTATGCTACCGACGAAATAGACGACTGTAAGGGCTTAAGAGAACCGTTGCGAGAATGGTCAAAAAGCATACATCAAGCAGGAATAAAACATTTAGCGGTAATGGCTCCAGTTCCAGAATTTTACGATCTAGTAGATATTTGGGTCGTAAATCCTGAACGATATGATACAGCAGGAGAGAAAATAACTGAAGTACTAAGACAGGGAAAAGAAATTTGGTTTTATACTTTCTTTGTCTTGGGCGGAAATGTCCCTAATTGGCAGATTGACTTTCAACCGATTAATCATAGAATAGCTCAAGGTTTTATTAATCAGAGCTTGGGTTTAACAGGATTTCTTTATTGGCGAGTCGATACTTGGACAGATGACCCCTGGAACAATGTAGACACGAATCCTCATCCCGATAAGTCAGAACATTATCCTGGGGAGGGGATGCTAATTTATCCTGGTACACAGGTTGGGATTAGTGGATCTATTCCTTCAATGAGGCTTAAATGGATTAGAGAAGGAGTAGAAGACTATGAATACATTGAGATTTTAAAAAGAGGAGGTTATCATGACTGGGCAATGAAAGCTGTGGGCGAAGTTGCTCAAGATCTACATCATTGGAATCAAGATCCAGCGGTTTTAAATGCTGTTCGCCGAAAATTGGGAGCAAAAAATTCATCAACTATCTCAGTCAAATTAATTACGAGGAAGTCTTCGGATGGACATTAAGGTATCAAAATGGGGATAACAAAATAAATACTTTAGAGTGATTAACTACATGAAATTAGATTCAAATCAGACTGTGGTTGCTAATAACAGAAAGATTAAGCTGGTATTTATAATTACGGCTTTGGGCACTGGTGGGGCGGAAATGATGCTCTACAAATTTCTGACTCGTATTAATCGCGATCGCTATTCGCCTATTGTAATTTCTCTGATTAGTGGGGGAGTATTTGTTGAGCGAATCCGTAATTTAGATATTCCAGTCAAAACTTTAGGCATGAAGCCAGGAGGGTATAACCCTCTTATTTTACTCAAGCTTCGTCAAATGCTGCTCGAAATTCAGCCAGATCTGATTCAAGGCTGGATGTATCACGCTAATTTGGCTGCTCAGTTGGCTAATTTTATCTCTAATAGCAAAGTTCCTGTTTTTTGGAGTATTCATCATTCAGTAGATTCTCTCAAGGCAGAAAAGCTTGCTCTAGCTGCAACTATTAAACTAACCGCATTGCTTTCTTCCAAGGTCGAAAAAGTAATTTTTTCGGCGGAAAAAGGTCAAAAACAACATACGCACCTAGGCTACGATCCTAATAATGCGACTGCTATTGGAGATAATTTCGATCTTGGTAAATATAAGCCAGTGTCTAATCCTCAGTTTAATTTACGCTCACTATTAAATTTACCAGAGGACAGCATTTTAATTGGCTCTGTGGCTCGCTATCATCCGATGAAAGACCACGCAAATTTGATTGATGGAGCAGCAATACTGATTGCTAATAACCCTAATGTTCATTTTGTTCTGGTGGGGCCTAACGTAGATGAACAAAACCCAGTTTTAACAGCGCAAATCGCCCAACTAGGTATTGCCAAGCAAGTTCATTTATTAGGAGAACGACAAGATATTCCTGATTTGATGACATCATTCGATATTTTCACGACTAGCTCTGCTTATGGAGAATCTTTTCCTAATGTGTTGGGAGAAGCTATGTCTTGTCAAATTCCCTGCGTCGCCACTGATATAGGCGATTCTCAGACTATTATTGGTGACACTGGGGTTGTAGTTCCCCCAAAAAATCCTCAAGCATTAGCCGATGCTTGGCACAAATTGATTATTTTGGGTCACGAAGGGCGGCAAGATCTAGGTAAACAAGCTAGGCAGCGTATTCAAACTAATTTCAATCTGGATGGTGCAAACTCTTTTGTACGGCAATATGAAAAGATTTATGAAGCATCTTTGGTGAAATAAGCATTCTAATTACTTTGGTTTACAATAAGCAGTTTTTTAAATAACTTATTTAAATCTTTTATGTTTAAATATTAAGTAGTATAAATATTACTCAGTATCTTTAGATAATGCACGTAAATCAAAACAAGTTAGATTTTGTGGCAATAGGACCATTCAAAACTGGCACGTCTTGGATATACAATTATTTAGCCAGTTATCAACAGATTGCTCTACCCACAAAAGTCAAAGAAACGTTCTTTTTTGATCGGAAATTTGATAAAGGAACAGATTGGTATTACACACACTTTGAACAACTGAAGAATAACCAAAAAGTTAAAGTTGGCGAAGTAGCTCCCAGTTATTTCAGTTCAATTGAAGCTCCAAAGAGAATTTACCAGCTTAACCCCAATTGCAAAATTATTGTGACTTTTCGTGAACCAGTATCTCGGTTGACTTCTTTTTATCTACACATGAAGCAAAGAGGTGAAATTAAATCTCAAACCTCTTTTCTTGAAGCATTATCTGAGGTAGATATTCTCCATAATACAGCACTTTATTACCATCATTTATCTAGATGGATTAATATTTTTGGTTTAGATAATGTCAAAGTAATTTTCTTTGAGTCTTTAGTAAAGTCGCCTCTAGAGTTTTCTCAAATACTTTGTAGTAAACTCGACATTAATTTAGAACAAACTACTAACGACTTATCCCAAAAAGTAAATACTTCCCAGTCTCCAGTCAATCATAATCTAGCTAAACTAATGTATTCGAGCGTAAACTTATTACATAATTTGGGATTACACAAACTAGTAGACTATGGAAAAAATTTAGGTATAAAACAGCTACTTTTGAGTAAGAAAGCCCAAAAATTTGAGCTAAACAAAGAAGAATTTGCAGCTGCTTTCGAGCTAGTTAAGGATGATGTTTTAATGCTGGAAAGTTCATTAGGCATGGATTTGTCTGATTGGAGACAGATCTGGCAGGAAAAAGAGATTTAGCTTAAATAAGTTATTTAAATGTTTTGACTAGAATTAAAACGCTCGATTAATTTTTATTTACTGATGTCGCTTTTGATGCCATTGCCAGGCATGGGAGATAATATCATCTAGATTGGAGTAGGCAGGCTGCCAGCCAAGAATTTTTTTTGCTTTAGCACCACTGCCTACTAGTGAAGGAGGATCTCCTGGACGGCGATCGCTTAATTCAGCTTTGATTTCTTTACCTGTAATTTTACGAGCTGTTTCAATTACTTCTTTGACGGAAAAACCGCTGCCATTGCCCAGATTAAACACATCTGTTGCGCCATTATTAATTAAATATTCTAAGGCGAGAATATGAGCCTGGGCAATATCGAGAACATGAATGTAGTCGCGGATACAGCTGCCATCGGGGGTGTCATAGTCTGTACCAAAAATGGAAACTGATTGGCGATGACCTAAAGCAGTCTGAAGTACTAGGGGAATCAAATGAGTTTCGGGATTGTGATCTTCACCCAGATTCCCTTCAGGATCTGCCCCAGCAGCATTAAAATAACGCAGACATACTGAACGAAAATCATAGGCTTGATTAAAGTCTTGGAGAATTCTTTCCACCATCAACTTAGTCGCACCATAGGGATTAATCGGATGTTGTGATTGATCTTCGGTAATAGGTACAGCATCAGGTACACCGTAGGTGGCACAGGTGGAAGAGAAGACAAACTTATTAATATTTGCTTCTAACATGGCTTCTAAAAGAGTTAGTGTACCAACCACGTTGTTTTGATAATATTTGGCTGGCTGGGTAACAGATTCTCCTACATAGGCATAAGCAGCAAAATGCATCACAGCATCAATTTGATGGTCAGCAAATATTTCTTGCAGTAAAGCGCGATCGCAAGTGCTACCGACAATTAATTTAACTTTTAAAACCTGCTCGACTAAGTCTTGATGACCATAAACAAGGTTATCCAATACAATTACTTCGTACCCAGCTTTTTGTAGGGTTAATACTGAATGAGAACCGATATATCCTGCTCCGCCTGTGACTAGAATAGCCATTACTAATTAAGTTTCTCAAAATTACTATATTACAAAGCTAAATATATCAGTAAATTAAACTTTTAAAGATAACTTAAATAATAGATTGTTTTTTCGGCACTTTGCTAAAAAATAGAAGTAATTTTGTAACATGTGACATAATTTTATCAACCATAGCTAATCATATATTTTTTAAAACAATGACCTGCAAAATGTTGATCGTCGCAACCATTGCGGGGGCGATTGAAGATTTCATTTTACCTTTTGTCTATCACTATCGCCGTTTAGGTTGGCAGGTGGATGGAATCGCCGTAGACATTACTGGTAACCCAGCCTGTGTTGCAGCATTTAACTCTGTCTGGGATGTCCCGTGGTCGCGCAACCCCCTAGATCCGCGCAACTTTATTAATGCCGTCCCCCGCATCCAAGAAATTGTGATTCAGAGCGATTACGACTTGGTTCATGTTCACACTCCTGTAGCAGCCTTTGTGACTCGTTATGCGATCGCTCAACTAAAAATAAAGCAAAAGCCCCAGGTTATTTATACGGCTCACGGTTTTCATTTTCATCAGCAAGGAAATCCCCTGACTAATTTGCTCTTTCTAAATCTTGAACGGCTAGCGGGACGATGGACTGACTATTTGATTACGATTAATCGTGAAGATGAAGCTGCTGCCAGGAAACATCATCTTTTGCCTGATGCCAGGATTTTTTATACTCCTGGCATTGGACTAGAGCTTGATAAATACGATCCCCGTCAGGTTAATTTAGAGCAAACTGAAGCAATTCGCCAAGAATTAAAGCTCAAGCCAAAAGATGTCTTGCTCTTGACCGTTGCCGAGTTTACTCCTAATAAGCGTCATCGCGATCAGCTATTGGCTCTGAAGCAGCTTAATCGTTCTGAAGTACATTTAGCTTTGGCGGGAGATGGGGACACCCGACCTGAAATAGAGCAGCTAGCCCAAAAGTTAGATCTACAGCAGCAGGTTCATTTTTTAGGTTTTCGTTATGACATACCCGCTTTAATTTGCTCCAGTAAAGCTTTGCTGCTGACATCAGGGCGAGAAGGTTTGCCTAGAAGCATTATGGAGGCTTTTTGTGCTGCTACTCCCGTAATTGGCACTAAAATTCGCGGTATTCAGGATCTATTGACAGACGACTGCGGTTTACTAGTTGAGGTAGGAAATATTGAGGCGTTAAGTCAAGCGATCGCGCAAATAATCGATCATCCCCAGCAGGCAGCACAAATGGGTGCAAATGGTCGCCAGAAAGTTGTAACTTACGATGTTCATCATATTATTGAGCAATACACTCAAATTTATCATCAAGCATTAGCAAGACAGACTTCTACAACTAGCAATTAATTTTTATTTTATCTATGGCTAAATTAATCAAAACTATTGCCGATCGCCTAGTGGCAGCGTTGGCTTTATTAATTCTTTCTCCCTTAATTTTAGTAGTGGCGATCGCCGTTCGACTGCAAATGGGTACGCCCATTTTATTTACCCAAGACCGCCCAGGTAAAGATGGTCGCGTGTTTCAATTTTGTAAGTTTCGAACTATGACCGACGCGAAAAATAGTGATGGAAAATTATTACCCGATGAGCAGCGCCTGACCGCGATTGGCAAACTACTCCGCAAAACTAGTTTAGATGAACTACCACAACTATGGCATGTACTGAAGGGTGAAATGAGCCTAGTGGGGCCTAGACCTCTACTGGTACGATATTTAAAGCTATATAATGAAGAACAAGCTCGTCGTCACAATGTATTACCTGGAATTACAGGTTGGGCGCAGGTTAATGGTCGGCGTAATTTAGATGGGGACTTTATCAAGAAGTTCGAACTAGATGTTTGGTATGTAGATAATTGGAGTCTGTGGCTAGATCTCAAAATTATTTGGCTGACAATAGTGGCGGTGGTTGCCCAAAAAGACATCGATCAAGAAGGCTATACCACTGGTGGCGGTGAGTTTTTAGGTAACGATCGCTGAACTTGCTGAATAACTATTAAGTCACCATACTATTAGATGGATTAAAAATATTCATATTCGGCAAAAATTTCTCTTTAAAAATCAAGTTTCCTGATGCTTAGTAGACTGATCAAATCTTTAGTAGACAGATTGTTAGCAGCGATCGCTTTAATTTTTTTGTCACCGTTGATTGTTATTTTGGCGATCGCTATTTATTTTAATATGGGTAGTCCAGTTGTTTTTTCTCAACCCAGGGGTGGTAAAAATAACAGCATCTTTACCTTTTATAAATTTCGTACCATGACTGACCAGCGCGATCGTGATGGTAAACTACTTTCTGATGAGCAGCGTCTAACTCCTTTGGGAAAATTTCTCCGTCAAAGCAGTTTGGATGAACTACCTCAACTCTGGAATGTGCTGCGGGGAGATATGAGCCTGATCGGCCCACGTCCTTTCGTGGCTGCTTATCTCGAACGTTATACGCCAGAACAAGCGCGTCGTCACGTAGTTGCTCCTGGTATTACAGGCTGGGCGCAGATTAACGGTCGTAATTCCCTTAGCTGGGAAGAAAAGTTTCAGCTAGACCTTTGGTATATTGACCATTGGAGTCTTTGGCTGGATTTTAAAATATTAATCCAAACCATACTTAAAGTTATTAATAACAATGATATTAATCAACAAGGATATGTTGGTAGTGAAGAATTTTTAGGTTCGCACAAGCCCAAATCGTAATCATTTTGCTAATCATTTTTTTAATGCATTTATATTTTTAATCAAAATGGCAATTTTCAATGGGGAACTCACCTTAGAACAAACAAAACTTTTACCGTCTGAGTCAGACATAGAATTTTATGAACAACATGGTTGGTATAAATCTCCGTTTATTCTGCCTGAGGAGGTCATCAATCTTGCTCTTGAAGGAGCTGAAAAATTCTACCGTGGAGAGCGCGATGCAATTCTTAAAACTAAGGATGGCTTTGTCGATTGGACTCCCCACAATAGTCAGGGTCTTAGAAACAATGAATTTGTCTCTTTGCAGAAACATGAATTACGTCAGTTAGCCTTAAATCCAGTTTTGGGTGCAATTGCAGCAAAATTAACCAGAAGCTCGGAAATTAGATTATTAGATGATCAGCTAATTTCTAAACCACCAAAAACTAATACGCCTATTGGATGGCATACAGATCGTGCTTATTGGGCAACCTGTAGCTCTGACAGGCTTTTGACTGCTTGGATTCCTTTGCTTGATTGTGACGAATCTCTTGGTCCTTTAGTCGTCATAGATGGCAGTCATCATTGGGGAGGACTTGAACATATGCGACTATTTAATGATCCTAATCTCGAAGAATTAGAAGCCGAATTTGTACAGCAAGGAAAAGAAGTAGTAAAAGTACCGATGGTGCTAAAAAAAGGGCAGGTAAGCTTTCATAACTGCTGGACAGTTCATGGTAGCTATTCCAATAGCAGCAATCAAACTCGGACGGCGATGTCTGTCCACTATCAAGATCGAGAAAATCACTATCGTCCTTACCAGGACTTACAAGGAAAAGAAGTTCATATGTTTGATGAGCAACTGTGCCGAAAATTACCTAATGGCGACCCTGATTTTAGCGATCCTGATGTATTTCCAGTTGTTTGGTCTGCATCTTAAAAAGAACAATCTTTTTTATCAAGCATATAAATATTAAAATTACTCAATGTTCACTGCCAACAAATTTAAAAAACTACACAGCAAAATTGAATTTTTGCCTGGAATGCCTATTTTCCAGTTTGCTCATCAAATCTGGTCAGAACTACAAACCACCAAAATTGTTCAGACGATTGGCATAGATCGAAATATAGATTTAGATCATTTTTGGGATCTAGTATCCGATACTATTGGTGATTGTCTGTTGTTATCTGAAGACCCTGTAACAGGGAAAAGAATCGGTAGAAAATGGATTGAAATTAGATATGACAGCAAGATTCAAAATGCCTATCGCCATAGTAAAAATGCTCAACCACTGCATACTGATGGTTCTTATGTAGGAGAATCTCCCTATATCAGCTTTTTCTACTGTATCAATCAAGCTGCTGAGGGTGGCGCAACGGTATTCCTAGATTCAGATGAGCTGATTGATTTACTAAAGCAAGAAGATCCCACTTTGTTAGACGATTTATGTAAAACTACTGTTTGTTTTGCTAAAGATCAAGACTTCAAGTGCCGACCAATTATTGATTTTGATGCTGATGGTGCTAATTTGAACTTTAACTACTATTGCGTCGATCCCAACGAAACCAACTTTGCCAAAGAATTAGTCGAGCGTTTTCACCAGTTTTTACAAACTAAAGTAGTTGCTCAAGATAAAACCTATCCAATTAAACTAAACCCAGGAGAAGCAGTTTTCTTTCATGATGATCGCCTGATTCATGGACGTAAATCTTTTACCGCAACTAAAGATAGCGATCGCTTTTTCTGGAAATCGGCACTCAAATTAAAACCGCAAATCAACTAATAGCGACATTGGTATTCAAAATGAGTTTGTTATTCAAAGATTAATTCCCTCTAAATTGCTACGCGGATTTTTGCGAGGCAAATCGCGAATTTTCTCGTAATATTCTCTTTCTTGAGCATTAATGTTTTGGGGAGTGGCGACTACAATTCTCACTAATTGATCTGTTCTATTTCCTGGCGGAGAAGACCAACCCTTGCTCCGCAAACGTAAGACTTGACCTGAGTTTATACCTGCGGGAATTTTCATGCTGATCATACCATCGGGAGTAGGAATATCAATTGACGACCCTAAGACTGCTTCATCAAAAGTGATAGGAACTTCACAAATTAAATCATCACCTTCAAAACCGAAGAAGGAATGAGGTTCTAACTTAACATTGAGGTATAAATCCCTGGGTATGCCAGCTAGACTTGGCTTTCCTTTGCCTGCCAAACGTATCCGAGAATCGGGTTTTACTCCCGCAGGAATTCTTATCTCTATTATTTCTTGCTCTAATTTAAGCTGTTTGATTGTACCTCTAAAGGCTTCTGCATAAGTTAAATTGATGCTAGCTTCATCATCAACAGGAATAGATGTAGATGTGTTAGTCTGGCTAAAATCTTGAAAATTACTGATACCAGGTTTAGTTGAGATGAGCTTGATGATGAGGTGCTACTACTTGGACTAGGAAAGCGACCTAAAAGCTCATCGATAAATTCGTCAAAATTACCATATTGACTAAAATCAGTACTATTAAAATCAGCTTTGGGACTAGTAGTAGTCTTAGAAGTGCTACTTTGAGCAGCAGTATCTTTTGTTTTTGAATTGCTCTGTTGATATTGACCAAAGTAATCGTATTTTTTGCGCTTGTCTACATCAGCCAGCACTTCATAGGCTTCGCTAATTTCTTTGAATTTGCTCTCCGCAGCTTTATTGCCCTGATTGCGATCGGGATGATATTTTAGAGCTAGTTGACGAAATTTTTGTTTAATCTCGCTATTATTTGCTGTCTGATTAACTCCCAAAATAGCGTAGTAGTCTTTAAATTCATTAGAAAACATGCAAAATTTTCCTAAACAAGTTAGCTGATTTTAATCTAATTAATCATACAAGCAAAAATAACCGAATATAGTTCTAGTAATCTTCTCTAAAGTTTATCTAAAGTTTAACTTTAAAATCTGCTTAAATTAAAATAGCTAATGTTCAACTCTTCAGTCAAATACCGATAATTAGCAAAATAGAGGGGATAGTAAATCTAACTACCCCCCAAAAAATAAAAATATTTAATTTCAATCCTAGCTTCAGCAATCTTCAACTACTGCTAAACAAATCAATTTGATATCTTCTAGACGCTTTAGATCACAACACCGTCTTCAATGGTGGCATTCTTTAAAACAACTACAATACCACTACGAATATAGAAACCTTCATCTTCTTTTTGAGCCTCTTCCACTCGATCCTTGTTGAGAATTTGGACATTACGACCAATACGAGCGTTTTTATCGACAATGGCGTGACGAATTGTGCTGCCTTCACCAATGCCCACAGGAACACCTTTTTGTTGCTGTCCAGATTGCCTTTCGGCAAACGGCTCGTAAAAATCCGCTCCCATAATAAGAGTGTCTTCGATGGTGCAGTTTCCTTCAATCCGCGTCCTTACGCCAATCACTGAATGAGTGATGCGGCAATCTTTGAGAATACAGCCCTCTCCAATCATCGATTCACTAACTTGACAATCAAGCAGTTTTGTCGGGGGTAAATAGCGCGATCGCGTATAAATGGGAGCTTTTTCATCATAAAAGCTGAAATCAGGCTGTGGCTGCTTGGTGAGAGCCAAATTTGCTTCATAAAATGATTCAATGGTACCAATATCTTCCCAGTAACCTTTAAATAGATAAGCCTGAAGATTATAATCTTTGGCTGCCCCAGGAATAATTTCATTGCCGAAATCAGTTTGCTCGGGGTTCTTTTCTAATAAATTGATTAAAATGTCTTTTTTAAACACGTAGATGCCCATAGAAGCTATATAAGGGCTTTGTTGGGCTTGGTCTGAGGTTAGACCTAAAACGGTCGTATCTACCTGCATTTGCTTTAATTCTTGTCCTTTGGGCTTTTCAGCGAAGTCGATAATTCTACCTCGGTTATCAATTTTCATTAGACCAAAACTAGAAGCTCTCTTATCGTCAATCGGCACGACGGACAAGGTAATATCTGCCTTACTTTGGCGATGATGCTCAATAAACTTGCTATAGTCCATGCGATAAAGATGATCGCCAGAAAGGATAATAACCTCATCAACATCCCAAGCTTTAATGGAGTCAATATATTGACGAACCGCATCAGCCGTTCCCTGAAACCAACCAGAGTTATCTTTAGTTTGCTGGGCTGACAGCACCTCTACGAAACCTTCTCTAAATCCAGAAAAAATATAACTGCGATTTAGATGGCGATTGAGAGAAGCAGAATTAAACTGAGTCAAAACGTATATTTTGAGAATCTCAGAATTTATACAGTTACTAACTGGAATGTCGATTAAACGATATTTACTAGCTAAGGGAACCGCTGGTTTTGCTCTTAACTTAGTGAGGGGATACAAACGAGTACCTGCACCGCCTCCTAAAATGATACCTAATACTCTTTTCACTTCTTAAAAACCTCGTGAATGGCTGTGCCTCTCAAGATAAAGTTTATCTGAATGGGGGACAGATTCAGCAAAATCAGCAGGAAAAGAATCAGTTTTGCTAAAGTATTAAGTGAATGTAATATAAGCGATGCTTTACAGCTAGCCTGGAGATAGCTGAGTTTTTAACCAGATCATGACTGACGGCTGATTAAAACCACAAATTTTTCGTTATGATGCGTAACATCAGAGCTTTATCTTAAAACCATTTTTATTACTTCTGTTATTATTAATGTCCTCAACCGAAACATCTCTTCCACCCCAACTTGCAAAGATTGTTGAGCGTTTTCAACGCCGTTCTGACCCTAAACAAAAATATAAGCAGTTACTGTGGTATGCACAAAAATTACCACCAATGTCCGAAGCTAGCAAAATTGAAGCAAATAAAGTCAAGGGTTGTGTTTCTCAGGTATATATCACCGCTACTTTAACAGATGGTAAAGTTCAATATCAGGGAGATTCTGACGCTCAGTTAGTCAAAGGATTAGTTGCTTTTTTGATTGAAGGCTTAAATGATCTACCGCCAGCAGAAATTGCTCAAGTTGAACCTAATTTTATTGAAGATACTGGTTTAAAGGTTAGTCTCACCCCTTCCCGCGCTAATGGCTTTTTTAATATCTTTCAAATGATGAAGCAACAAGCTTTAAGCCTGAGTTTGGACTCAACAAAACAACCTACTTCTAACTAAAAGCAATCCGTTTTTGTAGTGAAGTAGAAGTAGTTAAATAATTATAGATAACAAAGTCAATTGTAAACTTTATGCTGTTATCTTTTCTGCTTCGCAGCTTGTTCTGAGATGATGCGAGTACAGCACCAATCAGTGGGCAAGGCAGAGGGCCAACCCATGCGAATTGCTTCAGGACAAATAGTCATTACCGTAAGCTGGCAATCAATTAGCTGAAATCCTTCTTTTTTGCACTGCTTCAAACTGTGCTTGAGAATTGTATCGTCTCTAAACTCGATGGTATTATTGCACTGAATGCAAACTACGTGATGGTGATGATGAGGATAAGGCTGATTTAACTCATAGTGTTTATGTCCTTCTGCTAACTCTAGTTCGCGCAGAATACCCATCCGTGCCATTAGCTTTACACTACGGTAAATAGTAGATAGACTAATGGGTTTCTCGCGCTGGTCTAATAAATCATGTAATTCTTCTGCACTTAAATGATCGCCTTTAGGTAAGTTTTGGAAGACGTGCAGAATTTTCTCTCTTTGGGGTGTCATGCGCCATCCCCTTGAGTTAAGTTCGGCTTTTAAAGAAGATGCCGTGTAGTGAGCCATACCAGTCTTTTATCAATTGTTTGGTGCTTATTGACAATGATAAGATTTTTAAGCAAGCTTTGCAATAAAATTTAGTTACATATATTTTTCTTAATGTAGTCAAGCTAGCTTTTGCCAACCTACTTATACGATAAAGCGATCGCTTTGCAAATTCAATTAACTAGGAAGGACTTACCAAGACAAGGCTGGTATTGTATTATTTCTTAATATTTCATAGATTAAACTAATCGCTAGGATCATTTGGATATAAATCTTATAAATCTATTGATTTTTGAGGCTATTCCATTCCGTAGCAGCATCTTGAACTGCTTGATCGACAGTTTTTTCCTTTAACATAGCAGCCTGTAAGTTTTCATAGATTGTTTTTGCAGAATATGCACATTCTTGGTAGCGGGAATCAGAATTTCGGCATCTTTTAGCTGACTGGCACTAACTTTTTTGGCTTGTTCTTTTAAACTGTCTGGTTGTTGTTGAATATTTTTGATATATTGCTCTACTGCTTCAGTGGTGGAAGGAAGCACATTCGATTCTTGAGCAAAAGCTAGCTGGTTTTTGGTATTAGTCACAAATAGGGCATACTTAAGTGCTTCTGCTGATTTATCGCTATCACGAGGAATGACCAAATTCATGACGGCGACACTTTTTTTATTATTGATACCAGTAATTTGGGGTGCAATAGCCGAGACTTCGGCAATTGTGGGAGCATTGTTGCTAATGCTATCCATAAACTCAGCACCAGAAGAGAGTAAAGCAATTTCTCCTGCTTGATACAGTTCAACTCCTCGACGATGACCTTGAGTTAAAACATCTGGGGGAAGTAACTGTTGTTGATATAAATCCACCCAATATTGGAAAGCAGCTTTACCTTCAGGATTATTAAAAGCAGCCTTACCAGACTCATCAACTAGATTAACGCCCATCTTGACCAAAGATTCTAAAACATCTCCTGAATCATTGGGAACAAAAGAAATAAAGAAGGCGTATTTACCTGTTTTGGCTTTAATCTCTTGAGCTGCTTGAGCTAACTCAGAATATGTTTGCGGTGCTTTAGTCAGGTTGGCGGCAGTTAAAAGTTTTTGGTTATAGATAGTAATTGTAGTGGTGAGATACCAAGGAAGACCAAAGGTTTGCTGATTACACTTACTTTCTTGGCAAACTTCAATCGTGCTAGCCTGCCAAATTTTAGGTAGGTAGGTGGCTTTGACTTTGGGAGTTACCATCGGCTCAAGATCTAGCCAAGCGTTGCGCGTCGCTAACTGGGAAGCAAATTTAGGATTGAGATTAACTACATCTGGTGCTGTTTTAGCCGAGATTGAGGTCAAAATCTTGTTTTCCATAGCTGACCAAGAAACATCAATCCAGCGTAACTTAACTGTTTTATTTTGCTCTTCAAAAGTTTGATTGATGCCAGCGAAATATTGATCGAAGTTGGGTTTAAGCTGCATTGTCCAAAATTCTAGCTGGTTAGAGTTAGCTCTTTTTTGAGGATTACAGCCTGATGCGCCTAAAATCATCCCCAGCAAGAAAAATAAACTTAATCTTTTAATTGAAATATTTGTTTTCATAATTTTCATAACTTAGCCAATTAATTACCAATCAAACAAAAGATATTACTAATGAAGGTAAATGGCAATGTTCATGCGTAATTTTAACTACTCTTTGAAGAATCAATTTGTTTTTTTCAGTACTACTACTTATCAAGATAACTCTTAGTAGCAGCTACAATATCCGATGTGACCAAGATCACGGTCAAATTGATTAATAACGATCAATTTATGATTAATAATTTGCTTAACTATCTATCAAAGAATTTTAAGCTATTAACCTAATTAAAATTGTCCAATATTTAATCTTCGACATTATAATAAAGCAAAATCTAGTAGCTCTAGAAATTAGATTGTTATAGCTAAAATGGAGTACAAATTTTGAAATACTACTTGGTGAAGGAGTATGCTGAAAAATCTAACTAATATATTTGCCAAAAAAGGCGATCGCGTCGGTATTGAAATTAATGGTCACAAGATAAATATTGCTCAAATAGCTAAACAAGGACAGCAATATAAGCTAATCAAAAATGTATCGGCAGATATTCCTGAAGGTATCTATGAAGATGGCATAATTGTAGACTCATTAGCTCTATCAGAGTTGATTAAAGATACTCTTAAAGCTAATAAAATTAGTGCTAAAAAAGTTGCCAGTGCTGTGCCAATGCGGGAGGCTATTATTCGAGTAATTCCTGTTCCCGCAGAATTAGATGAAGCCGAACTACAAGAAATGGTTTTGGTTCATGAAGCAGGAATGTATCTTCCTTATCCTAAAGAAGAAGTCGATTTAGACTACGCCAAACTAGGATATTTTATGGATGAAGATGGCATTGAAAAAGTCAATGTTTTATTGGTGGCCACGAAAAAAGAAGTTACAGATCTTTATACGGAAATTTTTGAGCAAGCAGATCTAGAAATTAATATTTTAGAAGTTAATAGCTTTGCTTTAATTAGAACCCTTAGAGAGCAATTACGTCAGTTCGGTTCAAAAGAGGCCATAGTTTTAGTCGATTTAGAATTCGACAGTACAGAAATTGCGATCGTTGTGGAAGGAGTGCCTCAGTTTTCGCGTACTGTGCCGATTGGGACTCATCAAATGCGCTCTGCTTTATCTGAAGCTATGAATCTTCCTGACACTGCGGATTCGGCAATGCTACAAGATTTAAATGTGTTGGATAATATTCAAGATTCAGGGGAAATAGATGCATCGCAAATGGAGTCTGGACAAACAGCATTATTAAAAATTTTAGGCGAATTAACTGAAGAATTAAGCCGTTCAATTAATTTTTATATTAATCAAAGTGAAGACCTAGAAATTGCCCAGTTATTATTAGCAGGACCAGGAGCAGGAATTAATCAGGTAGATGAATTTTTTGCACAAAAACTTAATTTACCAACGGTAAAAATAGACCCTATAGCTGCTTTAGGTTTAGATACTAGTCAAGAAATAGCTCCTAAGCATCGTCCAGCTTTGGGTATTGTTTTAGGGCTAGGGATAAGAGAGTAATAAACCAACGCTGTGTTGCCTTTAGTAGCAGCTCAGGTAACTGTAATATAGCCAGTAAATATATTAGTTATTTTCTTCAATTCGTATGGCTTTATGTATAACTTAGATATTAATTTTTGAGAGATAGACAGCCAAATCAATCTATCAATCTCAAGCGTGATTTTGTGCAAAAGAAAGAACCTAGTCTAGCTGATAAAATTCCGCTGGCACTGGGTGCATTTGTCTTTATTTTAGCTCCTGCAATTACTTTTATGTATTTAAAAAATGTGCAGGCA
>JAAUOU010000183.1 GCA_012034765.1 Pleurocapsaceae cyanobacterium CSU_1_1
ACGATCTTTTGAAAATAGGAATGAAACAAGATGCTTAAAACTTATGAAGCCATTATGGAAATGGTCAGCTAAAGTGGATAACAGATGAACTGAAACCATTGTCTGCTCGCGTAATGGTAACAATTTTGGAAGATACTACTCCATCGGTGAAGCGTCGGACTCCTCCTGCTTCCATTGCAGGTAAAGGTAAAACCTTAGGCGATTTGGTTAGTTCTATGGTGGAAGAACAGGATTGGGAATGTCTCAAGTGATTGTTCTCGACACCCATATTTGGATTTGGTTTGTTACTCAAGAGTTTGAACTATTCCCATCTCACTGGAGAGAAGAAATCGAAACAGCAGAACAAGTAGGTATTTCACCTGTATCCTGCTATGAAGTAGCTTTAGCACAACAGAAAGGACGGCTGGAATTACCTTGTAGTGTCGATCGCTGGTTGCAAGATGCTTTAGAACCCACAGGTATTACATTATTGCCACTGACTGCCGAAATTGCTTACCAAGCAGTCAACTTATCACCCGTTCATAAAGATCCGACGCGATCGTTTGATTATCGCTACAGCAATAGCCTATAAAGCAAAGTTAGCTAGTATTGATCGTGTATTTGCCCTGTATTCAGAATTGGAGAAAAATTTATTGAAATCAAGTTAAAAAATTACTTGCTTAACATCAATCCACGAGATTGTTTGCAAAAAAATTCCGTTTGAGCAAACAAAAAATTCCGTTTGAGCAAAATAACAATGACAAATCTAACTCTAGTTTTCCTTATACTACTTGAGAATTAATCTTATTTAGTGGTGTAAGCAGTGTTAAATTCATGGCAGCGATCGCTATTATTAGCAGGTTTGTTTTCAGTCTTGGGAATGCAAACAGTTGGCGCAGAAAACGTAGGGGCGCATGGTGATGCGCCCTCGCCCTCACAGACAAGTCAAGCATCAAATTTAATCGCACAAGGAATTACCAGAGTTACAGGAGTAGAAGTTAAGCAAACACCCAAAGGATTGGAGTTAATTTTAGTCACCGCAGCAGGAAGCGAAAGATTAGTCCCGTTGATTTTACCTGAAGGTAACGATCTAGTAATCGATATCCTCGATGCAACCTTGGCATTTAACCTTAGAAATGGTGTTGAGAAACTCAATCCCACCGAGGGAATTAATAAAATAACAGTAAATAAAGTAGATCAAAGCAGTATCCGAGTCAGGATTTCAGGACAAACCCAAGCACCAAGTGCAGAAGTAGTTCCAGGAAGAAATAATTTAGTGCTGAGTATTAATCCGCAAGGAGTTACAGCACGACAAACACCAGATGAGGAAATAGAAGTTATTGTCACAGGCGAAGCAGCAGAAGATGGTTATAACGTTGAAGATACTACGGTAGGAACGAGAACCGATACACCTTTAAGAGATATCCCTCAATCAATTCAAGTTGTACCCGAACAGGTGCTAGAAGAACAGCAAGTTAACACCTTAAATGAAGCAGTCAAAAATGTCCCTGGTGCGACGCAAACCGCTCCTAATTACATCCCTGGATTTGCTGGCTTTACAATTCGCGGATTTTCTGTGGGCGACTTTGGACCAAACGTCACCAAAAACGGATTGAGTACTAGACTTCCAGCAGGGACAACAGCAATTTTCTCCAACGTCGAAAGAGTTGAAATTCTCAGAGGCCCTGCTTCGGTTCTATTTGGTGATGGCGATCCTGGCGGTACGGTTAACATTGTCACCAAACGACCTCTGCGAGATCCCTTTTACTCGGTGGAAGCGACGGTTGGCAGCTATAACTTTTACGGCGGCGCGATCGATCTAACTGGTTCGTTGAATGATTCTAAAACAGCATTATACCGATTTAATGCTTCTTATGAATCTGCCGATAGTTTTGTCGATTTTGCCGAAACCGAAACATCAGCAGTTGCAGGTGCTTTAGAGTTTGAACTTGGAAAGAATACCGATCTAAACTTTGATTTAGAGTATAGCAAGATAAATCAGAGTTATCCCTCTGGTCTTCCTGCTATAGGAACTGTATTACCGAACCCGAACGGCGAAATTCCTCGCGATCGCAATTTTTCGGAAGATAGTGAATATAGCCCAGAGGTTTTACGAGTTGGGTACGACCTAGAGCATAAATTTAGTGAAAACTGGTCGTTGCGCAATGCTTTTTACTTTTCCTATCTTTATCAAAAAATTAGAGGTCCTTTTGTTGCTAGTCTTGAACCCGATCTCAGAACTTTACAGCGTGAAGGTGAGGATAGAGATTCCAAGGAATACATTTTCGATCTCTTCACTAATGTTGTCGGTAAATTTTCCACAGGAAATATCGATCATCAACTTCTATTTGGTGTTGATTTGAGAAAATATAATTCTACAGGCGAGACTTTGAGGACTTTCCAAGGAACGCCCATTGACATTTTTAATCCAGTTTATAGTTCTCAAAGGCTTAATATAATTAACCGTCCTTTTGATGATGAAACATCGATTAATTCAATAGGTATTTATCTGCAAGACCAGGTAACGTTAACTGATAATTTCAAATTACTGTTAGGTGGTCGATTTGATGCTTTTGACCAAACTGACGAAAATCTGATCGAAGATACGGAAACATCTCAATCTGGAGATGCGTTTAGTCCGCGTCTCGGTGTTGTCTACCAGCCTCTACCGCCAATTTCTCTTTACGCTAGCTATACTCGCTCGTTTTCCCCCACCATTGGTCAATCAGTTGATAACGAACCATTTAAGCCAAGTCGCGGGACGCAATATGAGATTGGAGTTAAAGCAGATATTAATGACAATATTTCTACCACCCTTGCACTCTACGATCTCACTCTAGAACCGTAATTTTTACAGATTAAATAGAGCCATGAACGCTAAAGAATCTCTCTTAACTGAAATCGAACAAATCCCAGAATCACTAGATCCAGAAGTGTTGAACTTTCTTCAATATCTTAAATACAGACATTCTAATCAGGAGAAATTAGAAACCACAGTTAAAAATCAAAAAAGTTAAATTCAAGTCGAAGGTATTTAATGAGATAATTTCTTAATAAATAATTTGTCTATCTAAGTAAATATATTCGTATGACTATTTCTCTGTCCGAGCAAGCCATTGCCGATTTCTACCAAGAGATGCTTGCGATCGCACAATTTCCCGATCCAGAAGATGAATTAGACTTGTTGCTTCCACAGCCATCCTGGCTATCTGAAGGTTACGAACGGGAAATTACCTTACGAGAAGGACTAAATTTAGTCATCTATAATTATCGCTTGCATGATTGCTCAGAAGTTGCCTTCCTGTCCTTCCAGGAAGAATCGATTTGTTACCATTTCCATCTGTCAGGTCAACACCAGGACGCTTATACTGAAGTCAACAATCTTGAATATGCTCTCTATGGTAGCGGTTTAGCCCCAAAACAAATCTGCGTCGGCTCAGATCGCTATCCAGTCTTAGAAGTAATTGTTTATATGCAGCCAGAACTCTTAATTTCCTTTATTGGCAAAGATAAAAAATTACCATTAGAGTTACAGCACTTGATTCGCCCATCTCATCAAATATTCTATACTCGTGTAGGCAAGACTTCCCCCGCTATGCAACGGGTACTTTGGCAAATCATTCGTTGTCCCTATCAAGGTATCACCAAACGAATGTATTTAGAAGGAAAAGCATTGGAGGTAGCAGCATTAGTTTTAGAATATGAACGAGAAGTCCAGCAGGGGAAGAGATATCTGTACAATTTAAAACCAGATTATATCGATCGCATTTATCGCGCCCGTGAAATTTTACTGCAAAATCTGCATCAATCACCATCATTAATGGAATTAGCGCAGCAAGTTCAGCTAAACGATTATTTACTCAAGCGTGGGTTTCGTAAAGTATTTGGTAAAACTGTGTTTTGGTTATCTCCATGACTATCGTATGGAACAAGCACGACAATTGCTGATGAGTAGTGAAATGAAGGTAAGAGAAGTAATGCAGATGGTAGGATTTAGCGATCGCAAGTATTTTGCCGCAGCTTTTCGGAAGAAGTTTGGCGTAAATCCGAGAGATTACTTAAAAGTAAAACCCTAAAAAAATCCGCCTACCCCTCAAAAAAAAATCCGTCTACCCCCCCAAACACATCTTCCTATAAGTTACCCAAATCTGGATATTTCTTGAAAAAGATTTTTAATAAGAGTGTGATGGGATATGCGATCGCAAAACTTTGGAATATTTAAAATAATAGTCAGTGTTTTATCGGTTTTAGTAGCAACCAATGTAAAGGCAGAAGAGCCAACAAAAATTGCCAAGACGGTGCAAGAGTGGGTGGCACAGGAGGAAGCAAAGGTAGGGGCGCAAGGCTTGCGCCCAGAGGAAATAGAAAAGGTGCAACCGTTGGTGAAAAAT
>JAAUOU010000064.1 GCA_012034765.1 Pleurocapsaceae cyanobacterium CSU_1_1
TTTGGCTGACTATGTTCCCAGTTTTTTCAACCCTACAGGAATTTAAAAAATTAGTGAATTAGTAAAAATTTAAATCAAGCCCTACTATGCCTGAAAAGTGCAGTAGAGAATTTGCTACAATACAGGCGTTTAATTAGCCCTACTGTAATAAAAATTAACAACTGCTAAAGTCAGTAAGCATAATAGTTTTCATCAAGTAGGCTTAATACAGAGAAGAGAAAGTTTTAGATTTGAATTGGATTTGCATTGGGAGCAAACTAAAATAGTAGTTAAGCGTAAGAACAGCTTGAGATGTTAGGAATCAGCTAACAATCTCAATAATTTACGACTCAATTTTAAGTATTGCTTAACGGTTCTATATGGTTGGCGTTAGGGGTGTTGTTTGGCTGACAACGCTCCTAATTTTTTTATCTTCTTTTATTTACTTAACTTATTTACTTAACAAATATAGGTTAGTGGGAAACACTGGATCGTGTCCTCAGTAAATATACTAATCTTTGCTATTATTTTAAACATTCATATTTAAAGCTTTGATGATATTTTGCGTAGTTAAGCCTAAAAACTTTATCTAAGCCTCATCTAATTGCACAGCAAATTCAGAGATATCAACCTGTTCATACAGTTCAAATGGTTGATGTATCCAAGGATTATTCGGCAGATACTCTACATAATAGTCTGGTATTTTTACTGAGGCGCTTTTATACCAAATGACTGCGGTACGAATTTGCGTAATATTTTCAGGATATTTAGTTTTAAGCCAGTTAACCGATTCGGCCAAGCTAACGCCAGAATCTACTAAATCGTCAACGAGTAAAATGCGATCGCCTATAGGTTCAATTGTTGATAAATGTTCTGAGAACTTAATTACCCCACGCTCTTGATTGTTTTTTCCCCCATAGGAAGCAGTAGACAAAATAGCCAGGGGTTTATCATATAGCCGACAAAGAATATCGCCGACACGCAAGCCACCTTTAGCAAGACAGACAATCTGATCGAAGTGCCAATTAGATTTATAGATCTTGACAGCGAGGCTTTCGATTTTATGATGATATTCTGACCAGGTTACAAATAAATCCGTCATAGCACTAGGAACATAAACAAATTGAATACTAGCGAAAAGCAGATAGATCGCGAAAAGCTTAACTTTACCACCAAACTTGCCTATGGTTCAGGAGATGTGGGAGCAGCAATTACGGCAAATATTCTCGCCTTTTTTCTGCTGTACTTTTTCACCAATGTGGCAGGCTTACCTGCGGGAATGGCGGGAAGTATTTTAGCCATAGGTAAGATTGGAGATGCGATTAACGATCCAATTGCGGGAATCTTGAGCGATCGCACCCGCACTCGTTGGGGAAGGCGAATTCCTTGGATGCTGTTTGGGACAATTCCCTTTGGCATCTTCTTTTTTTTGCAGTGGATCGTACCGAGTTTTAGCGAAGATCCTAACGTCAACAATTGGTGTTTATTTGCTTATTACGTCCTCATTAGTATTTTATTTAATTCAGCCTACACTGCAGTTAATTTACCCTATACGGCACTAACTCCTGAGTTAACTCAAGACTATAATGAACGGACTAATCTCAATAGCTTTCGCTTCGCTTTTTCCATTGGCGGCAGTATTTTATCTTTAATTTTAGCAACGGTTATTTTTCAAGCTTATCCTGGCGATCCCAAGCAACAATATTTAATTCTGGGTATAGTTAGCAGTTTATTATCAGTAATCGCTCTTTTTTGGTGTACCTTTGGCATTCAAGAAAGAGGTGCAGCGCCATTGTTACAGCAGCAAGGTAAAAAAATCTGGGGCTTTATCTTAACTGCGGTAGGAGCCTTGATTATCGCTTATGGTGCTAGCCAAATTTTCGGCAATCAGACAGGGATTAGCATTATCGGCATTACCGCTATCCTATTTGGGCTAGAGTTTGTAAGCTTTGGCATCACATTGATCTTTGCCAAAACTGAATCTCACTTGAGCAGTATTGAAGCAGTAGAAACACGTAACATTGCCAGTAGTGTTCCAACTACGCCAATGAGAGAACAGTTGAGAATTGCCTTTGCCAACAAAGCCTTTTTATATGTGATTGGGATCTATCTTTGTTCCTGGATGGGAGTACAGTTAACGGCTTCGATTATGATCTATTACGTAGTGAGCTGGATGGGTATGGAGGAGGCAGCTTTTCCCACAGTTGCGATCGCCGTTCAAGGAACAGCCTTAATCATGTTGTTTTTTTGGAAGTTTGTCAGTAATCGATTAGGCAAAAAAATTGTTTATTACTTAGGCATGGTAGTTTGGATTATCGCTCAAGCAGCGCTGTTTCTTATTCAACCAGGACAAACCACTCAGCTATATATTGCAGCGACTATGGCAGGCTTTGGAGTTTCGGTGGCATATCTAATTCCTTGGTCAATGATGCCCGATGTAATTGAATTAGACGAATTAAATACTGGTCAAAGAAGAGAGGGAATATTTTATAGTTTTATGGTGTTGCTGCAAAAAATAGGTTTAGCTCTTGCCTTATTTTTAGTCGGACAGGCATTAGAGTTTTCAGGTTTTATCGCCAGAATTCCAGGTGAAGCTATACCCGTACAGCCTGAAAGTGCATTACTTGCAATCAGAATTGCGATCGCGCCTTTGCCAACTATATTTCTCATTATTGGCGTAGTTTTAACCTATTTCTATCCCATCACCAAAGAAGTTCACGCTGATATTCGCCGACAACTGCAAGCGAGAAAAGAACAAGAAATATTTTAGGTAGCTTACTCGGCAAACATCTCAGCCAAGGTGTCAAGAACCACTCTTTGCTCATCCTGGCTAATTTGACCAAGCTTTTTGATTAATCGAATCTTATCTATTGTGCGGATTTGATCCAAAACAATCTGCCCATCCTTACCTTGAAACTGACAAACAACACGAGTAGGGTATGCCTTCCCTTTCGTAGTCATTGGAGCAATTATAACTGTAGCGATATTACGATTCATCTCATCTGGTGAAATAACAACACAAGGTCGCGTCTTCTGAATTTCGCTTCCAAGAGTGGGGTCAAGATTAACCAGAAAAACATCGAAACGTTTGACTACCAATCCCATTCAACTGAATCCCAATCAGTGGTGTTGACTTCATCCAGAAGAACATCATCGTTTTGTTTAGCCATTAGGGCAAAGGCTTCATCCCATCCAGTTCGTAAACGTGGTGCTGTGCGAATAGTTAGATGATCGCCATGCACTTCGATTTCGACTTCTGTATGAATACCACTTTGCTCCAAGAGCAACTTAGGAATACGAATACCTTGAGAGTTCCCAATTTTAACAATTCGGGTTCTAATAGCTGCACCCATGCTTAGATGATTCCGAAAGTAGAATGTAGATACATTGTAGCTACGGACGAATAAATCGTCAACTGAAGTGAAAGAAATGAGCGGGGCTACCTAACGGATAGTTTCGAAAATATTAATTAATTGAGTGGGCAAAAAGCTCATCATAAAACAAACGCTATTTTATCTTCCTTATTTTTGCCCACTCTACAAAGGCGATTTTTTGACTTCTGACTACATGCGGCTAAAGCCTTTGTGACTTCTGACTTTCTAAAGCACCCTTAAAATACTGGGAATACTATCAATCGATGCCAAACTTTTAATTTCTTCTAGCGCCTTACGGAAATTGCCTTCTTGGACATTGTGAGTCACCACCACAATTTCGGCTAAATTGTTGCGGAAACCAATTTGTACTACAGACTCTAAGCTAACATCATGGTTACCAAAGCTAGTGCCTAAATGACCGATCACACCAGGAACGTCTTGGCAGAGAAAACGAGCATAGAAACGAGTATTAATCTCGGCAATGGGAGTAAGCTGTTTAAAATGATCGTGGGGGCATTTCAACATCGGATCGAGCTTTCTGGTGGTGTTGCTAGTCTGTAAAAATCCGATAATATTAACGATATCTGAGACAACTGCACTAGCTGTTGCTCCTTTCCCCGCACCAGGGCCAAACAGCATTACCTGACCTAAAGGATCTCCCTCGACAAGAATAGCGTTATAAACCCCGTTAACGTTGGCTAGAGGATGATCTTTAGAAACTAGAGTAGGATGGACTCGTACCTGAAGCGAATCATTGTCGGCATTGGCTTTAGCGATTGGACTCCGTCCACGCTTCGCGATCGCCAGTAATTTAATTACAAAGCCTAAATCATCGGCATAGCTTATATCAGTGGCGTTAATCTGACGGATACCTTCACAGGAAATATCCTCCCGTTTAATTCTGCCATTAAAAGCGATCGCCGCTAAAATCGCAATCTTATCTGCTGCATCGTAACCATCTACATCCGCAGTGGGATCGGCTTCGGCGTAACCTAGTTGCTGTGCTTCGGCTAACACCTCCTCAAAGTCTGCACCTTCTTCCGTCATCTGGGTCAGAATATAGTTAGTCGTGCCGTTAATAATGCCAATTACAGTTTCAATGCGGTTTACCCCCAAAGACTGTTTTAGGGGTTTAATTACAGGAATCCCTCCGCCGACGGCTGCTTCAAAGAGGACATATACCTCTGCTTGGTTAGCTGCGGTGAAGATCTCTTCTCCATGACGTGCAATCACAGCTTTATTGGCGGTAACAATATGCTTACCCTTGGCTATTGCCTGGAGAATTAGCGATCGCGCTGGTTCTAATCCCCCCAGCAATTCCACGACAATTTCAATTTCAGGATCGTTAACAATTGCCTCTAAATCCGTAGTTAGTACCTCAGTAGATAATTGAGGCGATCTTGGCTGATCGAGCGATCGCACTCCTACCTTAGCTATCTCGATCTCCTGCAACAGACTATTGCGTCCTTCTGGATCTAAGATAATCTCTGCTGTACCTGTACCAACCGTGCCGTAACCTAGTAAACCAATCTTAAAAGCCACAACTTACACCTTGACTGTACCCGCATGAAGTAAATGCCAGTCCATCATATCAGCAACGGGCTTGATTCCATCGATCATTTAGATGTTTAATCTTTTAGAACAGAAAAGTAAATTGCTTGTTCGGCAGAAATAATTAGGTATTAAAAAACCAGAGATTTTCAGACAATCTCTGGCAATATTAAATACTTCTTTGTATTTATATATTGAAATAACTCTAGCTAAATCAACTATGATTCCGTAACGGTTCCTGCTGATTGTTCGGTGGCTTCGATTGTTCCAGCATCTTCTGTCTCGACTGGTTTTGCTGGTAGAACTACCGAAATAGCCGTGCGCTCAGGGTCGTCCAAGACTTCTGCACCAGCAGGTAAGACAATCTCTCCTACATTCAGAATAGTCCCAATTTCAAAGTTGGTAATATCGATCTCAATGGACTCAGGAATACTGTCGGCAGCACAGATAATTTTCAGCTCAGTCATAATTTGATCGACAATGCCACCTTCTTTCGTTCCCGCTGCTTTACCAGTTAATACTATAGGCACGACAATCTCTACCTGTTGTTTGGCAGAAACAGTAAAGAAACTTAGGTGATGTAAAGTTCTTTTCCAAGGATGAGCTTGTACTTCTCTGATCAAAGCCTTACCTTTCCAGGAAATATCAGGAACGTTAAGATCGATCAAAGTATTATTGATAGCTGCATCTCTCAATAATAATTGAGCTTCTTTGGCAGGAATTGTTAATGAAATTGAGTTAGCTCCATCATGACCGTATAAAGCGGCAGGAATTAATCCTTCACGACGCAAAGCTCTTGGTTTGCTACCCTCTGGACGGGATTTACATTCTACTGAAATGTTCATATTGTTTGGTTGAATTGATAGTAACTAAACATGTTTAATTTGGTTCAAAGCTGCTCCAAGCTAGCAAAAGTCATGAGCTTGGTTTTTGAGTATTAGGTATTAGCCTACTCAACAGGAACACCATCGGCATCAAGCAAGGCTCTTTTTGGGCCATGAATCGGATCTTCGACTATAATTGTCTGATCTCGACCTGGACCTACCGAAACAATGGCGATCGGCACTTTCATTAACTCTGCCAGATACTTGAGATAACTCAGCGCTTTTTTAGGTAAATCCGCTAGAGAACGACAGCCCGTTGTATCTTGTTGCCAACCTGGTAAGCTCTTGTAAACTGGTTGGCAGTTGGCAAAATGGCTGGCATTAGTGGGAAAATGATTGCAAATTTCGCCGTCAATTTCGTAAGCGACACAGACCTTAATTTCTTCCAGTTCGTCTAGCACATCCAGCTTGGTAATGGCTAAACAATCTAAACCATTGATTCTGACGGCATAACGACCGATCACCGCGTCAAACCAGCCACAGCGACGACGACGACCTGTAGTAGTGCCAAACTCAGCACCTAAGTCTCCTAATAGCTGACCAACCTGATCATTTAATTCTGTGGGGAAAGGGCCTTCGCCAACACGAGTAGTATAGGCTTTGGCTACACCAATTACTCGATCAATAGTTGTTGGTCCTACTCCCGCACCGACACAAGCTCCTCCAGCGATCGGATTAGAAGAAGTAACATAAGGATAAGTACCGTGATCTAAATCTAGTAAAGTTCCTTGCGCTCCTTCAAACAGAATATTTTTTTTCTTATTTACTGCTTCATAAATTTTGAGAGAACTATCTACGACAAATGGCTTGAGGTATTCAGCATATTTTAGATACTCTTCAATTACTTTCTCTGGGTCTAAAGGAGGTAAATTATACAGTTTTTCTAAAATTACGTTTTTATAGTTAATCGTCCAGCCTAGCTGTTTATGCAGGTGTTCTGAGTTCATTAAATCTAAAACTCGAATACCAGTTCGCTCCGATTTATCGGCATAGGTCGGCCCTATTCCTCTACCTGTAGTGCCAATTTTATATTCGCCCCTGCTTTCTTCCGATGCCTGATCGATCTTGCGATGATAGGGCATGGTTATATGGGCTGTTTGAGATATATGTAAGTTGTCTACCGTCACTCCCAAAGCTTTAAGCTGCTCTATTTCTTCAATCAAGACTTGGGGATCAATTACTGTCCCCGATCCAATAATACATTCTGTATTAGGATATAAAATTCCTGAAGGAATTAAGTGTAGTTTAAAAGTTTGTCCAGCTACAACAACTGTATGCCCTGCATTCACTCCACCTTGGGAGCGTACCACGACATCTGCCGAGCGACTAAGTAGATCAGTTATTTTTCCTTTTCCTTCGTCACCCCACTGGGCACCGATCACGATAACATTAGCCAAGAGTTTATTTGGAAGCTAAAGTTTACACAAACTATTATTATGGTGATTTGCCGTACACAATGTCAACAGATATTTAGATTAAAAAATTAGAAAAAGAATGCAACTGCTGCAACAAGTAAGGATTATTGACCCCGTACAACAGGTAGATCGATTAGCAGATGTGTTGATTATCGACGGTAAAATTAAGCTAATCAATGACCAGATTACTGATTATCCTGCTCAAGCCTCGATTATCCAACCTTCAGGCTTAGTTTTAGGGACTGGACTAGTAGATCTTTATAGTCATAGCTCAGAGCCAGGAAACGAAACGAGAGAAACTTTATTGGAGTTATCTCAAGCAGGGGCGATGGGAGGATTTACTCAGCTCGGAATTCTTCCTGATACAATTCCTGCAATTGATAGTGCAGAAGTGATTGCAGCAGTCAAGCACAAAGGCGATCGCTTTAATCTCCACGGCAATCAGTCAACTAGTCTATCTAATCTCCCTCGACTCAATTTTTGGGGTGCTGCCTATAGCCAGACTCATCAAACAATGAATGCACTGGCAGAATTAGAGCCAGAAATTGTTGGTTTTACTACCCAGCACAACTTAAGTAATCTTCATCTTTTCAAACAGATTTTAGAATATGTTCAACCTGGACAAAAACCAGTGGCGATCGCTCTTCACCAAAACGAGCTAGCAGGAGCAGGAGTAGTTAGGGAAGGAAACGCCTCGATTCGCTACGGTATGTCAGGAAGCCCTGGGTTTTCAGAAGCAGCAATCATCGCTGCCGTCTTGGAAATTGTGGCAGAAATTCCCACGCCGATCCATATTATGCGAGTTTCAACTAAGCGAGGAGTAGAATTGATAGCCGATGCCAAAGCCAGAGGAGTAAAAGTAAGCGCTAGTACCACCTGGATGCATCTGTTGTGGGATAGCGACGCTATTGGCAGCTACAACCCCAATTTACGTTTAGAACCACCTTTGGGTAATGAATCAGATCGAATTGCTTTAGTTGATGGAGTTCGTCAGGGTATTATTGATGCGATCGCTATCGATCATCAAGCCTATACTTATGAAGAAAAAACTGTCGCTTTTGCGCTTGCGCCCCCTGGAGTTGTCGGTTTAGAGTTAGCTTTACCCTTGTTGTGGCAAAAATTTGTTAAGAGTGGAGCATGGTCGGCAATAGAACTATGGCAAGCTTTAAGTAGTCGCCCCCGTCAATGTATCCAGCAGCACCCCATAGCGATCGCAAACAATCAAGGGATCGATCTAGTTTTATTTGATCCAGAGAAAAAGTGGCTTGCTAATCAAGATAATCTCAAATCTCCTGCTGCTAATACACCTTGGTATAACCAAGAAATCACGGGCAAAGTAATTAAAACAATGAGCAGTAAGTAGTAAGTAGTAAGTAGTAAGTAGTAAGTAAATGTTACTTTCAATCGTATTTTGGGCATCATAGGAAGGTAATTTTCGCGCTTTGTAGCCTAAGATTGGGATGTCTGAAGAAATAGTAGGAATTTTGCTGTTGCAAAATTCTCTTTTAAATCGAATAGAAGAAGTTCTAGCCGAAAATCAACGATTAAAAACCGAATTTCAGCAGTTAATCGAGCGAGAAGAAAGATTTCGGCAAATCGCGGAAAATGTGCGTGAAGTTTTTTTGTCATTTCAGCTAAAACAGACGAAATTCTTTATATTAGTCCAACTTATGAAAAAGTTTGGGGGCGTAGCTGTCAGAGTCTGTATGAAGATCCTCAATCCTGGCTATTTGCCATTCATCCAGAAGATTCATTTAAAGCGATCGCCACGATTGAAACTCAGTTTAGAACAGGTGACGATTTTGAAGAAGAATATCGCATTATTCGTCCTGATGAGTCTATTTGCTGGGTGAGGGTGAGAGCTTTTCCTGTTAGAGATGTAATGGGCAAGGTCAACCGCTTTGTGGGTATTGCGGAAGATATTACTAATCGTCGAGATGCTGAAGAGGCTGTCAGAAAAAGTGAAGAACAGTTTCGACTTACTTTTGAAATGGCTCCTATCGGCATGGCAATCAGTACTTTTAAGGGCAGGTTTACCCGAGTTAATCAAGCCTTATGTGATGCTCTTGCTTATTCTCAAGCAGAATTATTAGAATTGTCTTTTGCGGAAATTAGTCATCCTGATGATTGGGAAATACACCACAATTTAGAGCAAAAATTAGTCAACAGCCAGGAAACAAGTTTTCAAATTGAGAAACGCTTTATCGCTAAAACTGGTCTGGTAGTCGATACTCTACTCAAGGTGGTAGTAGTATGCGACGCACAAGGAAAACCACTGCATTTTAACAATCAAATTGTTGATATTACCGAACGAAAATCAATGGAACAGCAGCTACTCCACGATGCTCTCCATGATACTTTAACAGGGCTGCCAAATCGGGCTTTGTTTATGGATCGTTTGGCGCAACAGCTAAAGAGAAGCCAGAATCAAAGTGGTTATTTATTTGCCGTACTGTTTCTCGATTTAGACCGATTCAAAGTAGTTAACGATAGCGTTGGTCATTTAGTCGGCGATAAGTTATTGATTGAAATTGCCCGTCGCTTACAAAAATCGATCGCCCCCACTGATACGGTAGCGCGTTTGGGAGGAGATGAATTTACGATCCTGTTAGAGAATATTTCTAGTAAATCAGAAGCTATTTTAGTTGCCGAGAGTATTTATCAGACTTTAAGCTTCTCTTTCCATATTGACGGATACGAATTATTCTCTACTGCGAGTATTGGTATTGCTCTTTCTTCTCAAGGATATGAAAAACCTGAAGAAATTCTGCGGGATGCCGATTTGACGATGTACAGCGCCAAAGAACAGGGTAAAGCCAGGTATGAAGTATTCGATCGCTCCCTGCGCGATCGCGCTCTCCAAAGATTAGAATTAGAAACAGATTTACGTAGAGCCTTAGATCGAGGAGAATTTGAGGTCTATTACCAACCGATTACTTCCTTAAGCCTTGGCGTTTTATCTGGTTTTGAAGCCTTGGCTCGCTGGAATCACCCCACCAAAGGAGCAATTGGTCCAGGTGATTTTATTCCCGTCTGTGAAGAAACTGGTTTGATAGTTCCTCTGGGCAACTGGTTGCTGAAAGAAGCCTGTCAAGCCACTCGTAGCTGGCAGCTAAAATATCCTGAACATCCACCGATAAAAATGAGCGTTAATCTTTCAGGACAGCAATTTCGTGAAGAACAACTGGTCGATGAAATCAAAAGCATTCTAGCCGAAACTGGTCTATCAGGAAAATTCCTTAAGCTAGAAATTACGGAAAGTATTTTAATTGAGAATTTAGAAACAGTTACCGAAATTATTCTCAAGTTAAGAAAGCAAGAAATCCAGTTTAGTATTGATGATTTTGGGACAGGATATTCATCTTTAAGTTATTTGCATCGTTTTCCTGTTGATACGATTAAAATAGATCGTTCTTTTGTCAGTCAAATGCAGTCAAACGGCGACAATTCAGCTATCGTTAAGGCGATCATTACTCTTGCTCACATGCTTGATATGGATGTCATCGCCGAGGGAATTGAAACGACCTCGCAACTAGCTCAATTAAAATTGCTTCAATGTGAATATGGGCAGGGTTTCTTTTTCTCTAAGCCTTTAAGTAAACAGAATGCTGAAGCTTTTATCGCCAATTCTCGCCAATGGTAATTACTGTTATTAGACTGCACTGTTGTCTAAGCAATTATTTCCTCAATTTTTGTCAGATCTAGAGATTGTCGAGCAGATGCAGATTCTGCTGTGGATAGCCAAAGTAGATACTCAACGTTGCCCGCTGGTCCTGTAATGGGCGAAATGGTTAGACCCCGATATTGCCAGCCTAATGCTTGGGCGGCTTGCCATACCTGCATAATTGCCGCAGCGCGATCGCCTAGATCTCGAACCACGCCTTTTTACCAACTCGCTCTCGTCCTACTTCAAATTGTGGTTTAACTAGCAACACGACTTCTTTTGGTGCAGCTAATAGATGCCACAGAGGTTCAAGCACTTTGGTTAGAGAGATAAAAGATAAATCCATTACTCCCAAGTTTGCCATAGTTGCCTCGCCATATAGTTCGTTCGGGGGTAAGTATCGGATATTGGTTCGCTCTTTGAGCATAACGCGATCGCTGGTACGAATATTCCAGGCTACCTGCCCATAACCCACATCCACCCCGTAGACTAGTTTTGCTCCCGACTGCAACAAACAGTCAGTAAATCCTCCTGTAGATATACCCCCGTCCAAGCAAATGCGATCGCGCACCTGAATCTGAAAAGTTTCTAAAGCCTTGGCTAGTTTTTTGCCACCACGAGAGACATAGGGAGGTTGTTCTTTAACTTCAATTTGCGCCGTGGTGTTGATTTCTGTTCCAGGTTTATCAACAATTTCTTGATTGACCTTGACTTTTCCCGCCCTAATTAAACTCTGAGCCAATGTTCGAGATTCACAGAGTTCTAAAGTTACTAATAATTTATCTAACCGCTGTTTTGCCAAGAGATATTCAAGATCTAACTTCAAGATACCAGCATAATCATAATAGCAGTTTGCACAACCAACTAAAAGCCTGTAGCTTATGGCTTAGAGCTTAATTAGAAGATTTTTTATCTAGAAAAAAACCTAAAAAAAAACCAGAGCTAGCAATATATTCTCACCATGCAGGCTCTGGATCTGTTCGAGAAGTATCTTTTAAGATATTAGATAGTCTAACTGCTGAGAACATCAGTCATTTGACTCAATGTTAATCCTTAAAAGTCAGCAAGATGACTGAGATTAATTTATTTGCACTACGCACTACGCACTACAAATAGAAATAAAAAATGGCTGTTAGCTGTTAAATGACAAAAAGCTCACTCCACACCGCAAAATTATAAAATTATTAGGGAAGAGAATAATTAACGGTTAATATTTTATGTTTGATGCTTTAGCAGATCGCCTCGATGATGCCTGGAAAAAGATTCGTGGTCAGGACAAGATATCTAAAAGTAATATTCAAGATACTTTAAATGAAGTGCGTCGCGCTCTATTATCAGCCGATGTCAATCTTCAGGTAGTCAAAGTTTTTGTTGCCGATGTCGAAAAGAAAGCTTTAGGGGAAGGAGTTATTTCTGGTGTCAACCCAGGACAACAGTTTATCAAGATTGTCTATGATGAACTGGTGAAGGTCATGGGGGAGAGCAATGTTCCTCTGGCTCAGGCAGATAAACCGCCTACAGTAATTCTGATGGCGGGTTTACAAGGGACGGGAAAAACTACCGCTACGGCAAAGCTAGCCCTTTATCTACGTAAACAAAAGCGCTCTTGTTTAATGGTAGGGACAGACGTATATCGCCCTGCGGCGATCGACCAATTGCTCACCTTGGGTAAGCAGATTGATGTTCCTGTGTTTGAAATGGGGACAGATGCTGACCCTGTAGAAATCGCCAGACAGGGTATAGAGAAAGGGAAAGAGCTAGGGGTTGATACGGTTATCGTCGATACTGCGGGACGACTCCAAATCGACAACGAGATGATGGGGGAATTGTCGCGCATCAAAGAGACGATTCAGCCTGACGATACCCTGCTGGTTGTGGATGCCATGACGGGACAAGAAGCGGCTAACTTAACCTATACTTTCCACGATCAGATTGGTATTACGGGAGCTATTTTAACTAAATTAGATGGTGATAGTCGCGGTGGTGCGGCTTTATCAGTAAGACAAGTATCGGGACAGCCGATTAAATTTGTCGGTGTCGGCGAAAAAGTTGAGGCACTAGAACCTTTTTATCCCGATCGCTTGGCATCCCGTATCCTCAATATGGGGGATATTCTCACCCTGGTGGAAAAAGCCCAGGAAGAAATCGATCTGGCTGATGTCGAAAAGATGCAGTCGAAGATCATGGAGGCCAAGTTTGATTTTAATGACTTTATTAAACAAATGCGTCTGCTCAAAAATATGGGTTCTTTGGGGGGTGTTCTCAAACTCATCCCAGGCATGGGTAAAATCAGCGGTGCTGACTTAGCTAAGGGGGAAACTCAGCTCAAACGTACTGAATCCATGATTAGCTCCATGACTAAAGCCGAAAAAGCCGAGCCTGATTTGTTGGCACAGTCTCCTAGTCGTCGTCGTCGCGTAGCCAAAGGCTCTGGATTTAACGAAAAAGATGTTTCTAAGCTGGTACAAGACTTTACTAAAATGCGTTCGATGATGCAAAATATGGGTCGAGGAATGCCTGGTATGGGGATGCCTGGCATGGGAATGGGAATGCCTGGTATGGGCGGTGGAATGCCTGGCATGGGTGGCTATCCGGATCAAGGCAGAAGAAAAAAGCCCAAGAAGAAGAAAAAAGGCTTTGGATCGTTGTAAGATGAGAGATTGCCTTGGTTAACTCCCAGGAAAGAACACAAAGATCGACTACAATCGTAAAGAATAAATTTACCTAGCCAATGATTAAATTACGTTTAAAACGCTTCGGCAAAAAAAGAGAAGTCAGCTACAGAATCGTAGCCATTGAAAGCAAGACCCGTAGAGACGGTCGCCCGATTGAAGAACTAGGTTTTTATAACCCTAGAACAGATGAAACTAGATTAGATGTTCCCGCGATCGTCAAAAGACTCCAGCAAGGAGCGCAGCCTAGTGAAACTGTCAGAAGTATTCTGAATAAAGCTCAAGTTTTTGAACAAGTAAATGCCAAATAAGACCAAATTGTCTGGCGATCAGGTAGCGGTTAGTCCCGATTATGAGCAACTAGCTCGCTTTCTGATCGAACCTTTTCTAGAAAACCCCCAAAGTTTAAGCATCAACTCCGAAGTCAATCCCCAAAGTAAAAAGGTTTGGTTGCGAGTTGCTTTTGATAAAGGCGATCGCGGTACAGTCTTTGGGCGTGGTGGTCGGAATATTCAAGCCATTAGAACCACCATCCAAACAGCAGCAGCAGCGCAGGGTGAGTCAGTTTTTCTAGATATTTATAGTGATGACCCACCCCAATCAGATGATTCTGGTCGTCGCGAAAGATCCTCATCAGGTGGCGGTAACAACCGCAAGCGTCAAAGTCCCAGCCGACCTGCTCCCAAAATTACGAAAAAGTAATTAATTACTGATTGGCGATCGCTAATTACTGAAGAAGTCTTTGCTTACTGATTTGGATCGCTAATTCAATTGCTGCTCTCATACTGCTTGCCTGAGCAATTCCCTGACCTGCAATGTCAAAGGCAGTACCATGGTCAGGAGAGGTGCGGATAAAAGGCAGTCCTACTGTTGTGTTGATTGCCTGCTCAAAAGCCATTAGTTTAACGGGAATCAAACCCTGGTCATGATAAAGAGCCAGATAGGCATCAGCAGTATGAGGTTTAACTCGATAGTTGCCATACCAAGCCTGTCCAGGCTTGACCCACATAGTATCGGGCGGAATCAAGCCGATGAGCTTGGCTTGAGGATATCTAGTCTGAGCTTGTTTGAGCCAGTCTAACAGCCAATCTTGTTCTTCTGTACCTAGTTGCCCTTCTTCCCCACTATGGGGATTTAAACCAGCGATCGCAATTTTAGGCTCTTTAAAACCAAAATCTTCTTGGAGACAGTTAATTAACAGATCTAGCTTCAGATCCATTAATTCTGGAGTCAAGGCTTGAGACACATCCGCCAGAGGAATATGCGTTGTGGCGAGTAAACTCCGCAACATCCAGCCTGTATGAGGTGACTGTCCAATAAACATCATGCCAAACTTATTAACCCCAGCACTTTGAGCTAGGACTTCAGTTTGACCAGGATATTCCTGTCCTGCTGCTTTCCACAAAGATTTAGCAATAGGTGCGGTGACAATACCCTGAAATTTCCCTTCCAAAGTTAAAGCGATCGCCTTTTCTAAACAGGCAAAGCTGAACCCGCCAGTGATAGCATCTCCCTGTCCTAAAGTAATCGTGTCATGGAGCGGAATATCTAACACAGATAGAGTTTGTGGATTAGCTAAGTCTTGCTCGGTTAATTCTGTCTGTTGTAGCAAATGCTCATAAGTGAACTGTAGCAGTTGACGATTACCAACAATAGTTATCTGAGATTGTTGAGCAAAAGAATTATCGGCTAAAGCTTTGAGAATAATTTCTGATCCAATTCCCGCAGGATCGCCTTGGGTAATAACCAAGCTAGGAGTTATAGACATGGAATTTAAGCTAATTGATTAGGGAGGATCTAACCTGATGATTTAAAATACCTATTATTGATTATGGTTGAGAATTAAAAATTTAAACAGCTGAGAACTAAAAGCTTTAATTTAAACTTAAATCATTCTCTGACAACGAATAAAATATCTCATAAAAAAAGGAGAAACAGACATGAGCGCAGAAAGTATGTTGTTTAATGGTGCAATCCTCTGCATCGTTTTAATTTTGGGTGGTCTGAGCTTAGGTTTTCTGATGCTTAAAATCCAAGGTGGAGAAGGCGAATAGTCTGGTGGTAAGGGCGAAGGGCTATTCGCCCCTACTAAAATAACCAACTATTGGATTCTTGGTCGTAGACTATAATTACGATAATTCCAGTAATCATTCATAATGCGGTCATGGTCGAAACAAAGATTTTGGGGTAACTCCCATTGATGGAATATGCCTAAACTTTTAGCATCATCCGCCGCCACAGGTTCACCTTTGGCTGTAGCAATAAAAACGATCGCCAAAGTATGCTGACGGAGATCTCTGTGGGGATCAGAGTACACATAAAACTGCTCTATAAGTTCTACTTTCAGGCTGACCTCTTCTTGCGCTTCGCGAACTGCTGCGGTTTCAATCGACTCTCCATAATCGACAAATCCGCCAGGAATTGCCCAGCCAAAGGGTTTATTCTTTCTTTCGATCAGTACAATTGGTCTTTCAGGGCGATCGATTAGCTCGATAATAATATCTACGGTAGGTGCGGGATTACGATAATTCACTTGAGATTGCGAGTATATGCGGGTATATAGGGAATATGGAGATATTTTACCCTCATAATTTCTTCACAAGAAGTTGGTAGCCTATTAAGTGTATCTAGAGTAAAGGAGTTAGGCTATGGATACGAATCTTAAAAAAACCACTAAAACTTCAGAGCAAGACGCATCGACAATTGTTGCTACTGATACGAAGACAGATACAAAAGAGAAGATGACCGCAGAAGAACTCAAGATTTCTGGCGATGTATTAGTGACCAAAATCAAAGAACTCATTGCTCAGGGCAATGTTCGGCGCATTATTATCAAAACCGAAGAAGATCACACTCTAATCGAGATTCCAATGACGGTAGGTGTGATTGGCAGCGTCATCAGCGCAGTTCTGTTTCCAGTGATTGCAGCCGTTGGTGTCATCGGTGCGATGGTCGCACATTTGACAGTTGTGATTGAGCGTCAAGAATCAGATTAATCATGTTTTCAGTTGGAAAATATAACCAATAAATCCAACAGATTATTTTAAGTAGGGGTTGAAGTCTGAAAGGCTTATTTTTTCCTGTCAAGGCGATCGCAATCATGAAAAATTTTCATCTGAATCACTGAAACTATTGCTTTAAAGGCTTTAAACTCTATGCTGCATATTTTACAAGTATCTCGGTCTTTCTCCAGAAATACTTTCTAGACCATTTTGCAGAATTTTACATTCACCTCGGCGCAATGCCTGTAAAGGAGAAAAAATATGAAAACCTCCACTCAAATTATTACCACAAACTCTGACGATAACGCCGATGGCATTATCGATTCTCGTTATTTAAACACCAAAACCTACGATCAAAGGGGTAATCTGCTAACTAACGTTTCGGAAACTGATGACAACGCCGATGGCACCATCGATTATCGTTCTTCCAGCACGAATACCTACGATCAAAGGGGTAATCAACTCACTAGCATTTATGAAGCTGATAACGATGGAGATAGCATTATCGATTATCGTTATTTGAACACCAAAACCTACGATCAAAAGGGTAATCAATTAACTAGCGTTTCGGAAACTGATAACGATGGAGATGGTCTCCTCAATTATCGTTCTTCCAACACGAACACCTACGATCAAAGTGGTAATCAACTCACTAGCGTTTATGAGTATGATGACAACGCGGATGGTACTATCGATTACCGTCAGGAAACACTTTATGAATATTCAGATGGAAATAAATACGTAATGGGCGTTTCCACCACTGGAGAACTTGAAGTTTTTGCCGATGATTCGTTTGATTTCCCAGTCAATCCATTGACTGAACAATTTAATCTACCTTTTACAGTTTCTGAGGTTTGACTAGCAACGGATACTGTTGATTAACTGAATATTAAAGCTTGGGATAAGATATATAAGTTAGATCATTAATGATTTTATTAACTTTGACCTTGCTTTTGTAATGTTCGTCAACAGTATCAGTAAGTAGAGAATAAAGCCTTTTAACAGAAAATGCCTCAAGAATTGTGTCCCTGTGGCAGCAAAAAGCAAACTCAATACTGTTGCCAAATGTATTTATTGGGAAAAAAACAACCAGAAACGGCAGAAAAATTAATGCGATCGCGCTATACTGCTTTTACCCGAGGTTACGTAGACTATTTAATTGCTACGCTACACCCAGATTATAGACAGCCTAATGATCATGCGGAGTTAACTACAAGCATTAGTCACACTCAATGGTTAGGGTTGCAGATAATTGACGCTCAAAAAGGCAAGAAGAACGACAATACGGGAATTGTCGAGTTTGAGGCAGTTTATCAAATAAATGAACCACAACAACTCCACGAACGCTCTCGCTTTATTAAAACTGAGGGACAATGGTTTTATGTCGATGGCGATATTTTACCAGGAACAACGCCTAAACCTAAAGACCTTTGCTGGTGTAGAAGCGGTCAAAAATATAGGCAGTGTCATGGAATGTGAAGGATTTCAAACTACGAACGTGCTGTTGCAATCAATCGCAGCTTTTGAAAGCTAATTTATCCTTTTCATCCTTTGGTTAATGATCTGGCTGACCTAAAAAATTAAGATAGAGATGTGATCAATTTAATCATTAACTTTAAAATGCCAGATTTACAAAAAATTGCTGCTCAGTTGGAAAGTTCCGATTCTAAAGATCGTTTATTAGCCTTAACATCTTTAAGGGAAGTTGCACCAGAAGATGCTGTTCCCTTGATCAAAAAAGTTTTAAATGATGAAATACTTCCTGTCCGTTCGATGGCGGTTTTTGCCTTGGGAATCAAGCCGACAGCAGAGTGTTTTCCTCTATTGATCGATTTATTAGCAGGAGATCCAGACTACGGTATTCGAGCAGATGCAGCAGGAGCATTAGGCTATCTCAATGATATTCGTGCCTTTGAACATCTGGTTAGAGCGTTTTACGAAGATACAAATTGGCTGGTAAGATTTAGTGCAGCGGTTTCTTTAGGCAACTTGCAGGATATTAGAGCTAAAGAATTGCTGATGGAAGCTCTTGATAGTGATGAAGTTATTTTACAGCAAGCTGCGATCGCTGCACTAGGAGAAATCAAGGCTGTAGAATCAGTCGATAAAATCTTAAATTTTGCCGCCTCAGAAGACTGGCTAATTCGTCAGCGGATCGCTGAGGCTTTGGGAAATTTTGGGACAGAGAAAAGTATCTCAGCCTTAAAATTTTTGGCAAAAGATTTACACCCCCAAGTGAAAGAAGCTGCTCAAATATCTTTGCAGCGTTTGGGACAGAATTAAATATCGTCTTTTTGGTTAAAAATTTGGTTTAAATCAATGTGATTTTAGCCATGGATGTTTATTTGTTATTTTGAATGTGATAGCGATCAACCAACACTTTGTCCCCATTTTAGTTGAACTGCGATCGCGTTTTAATTTTGTAATTTTTAGTAATCTTTTAATTTGGCGATCGCTAACTAAAATCACCTGAGTAGGTAAATCTAAAAAAATATCGGTTATTAAAACCGATCTAGTTAAAACTAATTTTAAATATTTCCAGCCCAAATTTTACACAGTCATAATATCCTGTTCTTTAATCGCCAAAAGCTCATCAATTTTCTTGTTATAGCTATCGGTGACACTTTGAATTTCAGCCTGTAAATCTCGCGATTCATCTTCCGAGATATCGCTATTTTTCTCTTGTGTCCGTATCTCATCGATCGCATCACGACGAATATTCCGAACTCCCACTTTACCTTCTTCTGCCAACTTACCCGCCGTTTTAACCAACTCTTGACGACGCTCTTTAGTTAAAGGCGGAATATTTAAGCGAATCAAACTCCCATCATTGTTTGGAGTCAGACCAATATCCGACATTGAGATTGCTTTCTCAATTTGACCCATGCTGCCTTTATCATAGGGCTGAATCATGATTGTTGTGGCATCAGGAGTACTCAGGTTCGCTAGAGATTTTAAAGGAGTCTCTGAGCCATAATAGTCCACCATCACCCGATCTAATAAAGAGGTGCTGGCTCTTCCTGTCCTAATCGTGTTAAAAGACCTTTGAGTCGCCTCAACAGTCTTTTGCATACGTTCTTTTACTTCAGATAACTTCACAATTTCCTCCTACAATCGTGCCGACAGATTCACCTTTGCTAGCACGCATAATGTTACCATTTACCGAAAGATCAAATACTAAGATAGGGATATTGTTTTCTTTACAAAGAGCGATCGCCGTACTGTCCATAACCTTCAAATCATTAGTCAGAACATGATGATAAGTCAAACTTTGATAGCGGCGGGCATCAGGATTCTTAACGGGATCTGCGTCGTAAATTCCGTCTACCTTAGTGGCTTTAAAAATAACTTCTGCATCAATTTCTGCTGCTCTTAATGCGGCTGTTGTATCAGTGGTAAAGAAAGGATTTCCCGAACCCGCACCAAAGATCACAACTCGACCTCTTTCCAGATGCCGAATAGCACGACGACGAATGTAAGGTTCTGCTACTTCCTGCATTGCAATTGCGGTTTGTAGGCGATTGTCAATGCCAATTCTTTCCAGAGCATCTTGTAAAGTCATGGCGTTCATCACGGTGGCAATCATGCCAATATAGTCAGCCGTTGCCCGATCCATACCCGCAGCAGAGGCTTTCACGCCACGAAAAATATTACCTCCACCGACCACAATGGCCAACTCTATCCCACTGTTAACTACATCTGCAACCTCTTGAGCGATCTCGGCGACCACCGCAGGATCGATGCCATAGCCTAAGTTGCCCATTAGGGCTTCGCCACTTAATTTTAATAAAACCCTCTGGTAACTCATTCCTAGAAAAGTAAACCTCAATCTTTCTTGTTATTTACCTCCCCATAACATAGCAGCTTTCCGTACTTTAGGAATGAAAAAGCTCCAAGCTATCAAGCTAAATGTATTGCCTGCTACTTTGACAAGATCAATCCAAGCAGCTAAATTCACTGGGGTCGCCAGTTAATCTTGACACCGACAGGATCAACGTAGTTTCTCTCAATTCTACCTCCAGCAAGCATGGACTCAACGCTGTTGCGAAGATAGTGATGATTGACTGCTGATTCAGTACCGTCATCGATTCTGCCTTGGTAACGAATCACTGCGTCACTATCTAGAAGATATACGGTGGGTAAAATTTGAGTCTTAAAAGCTTTTGCTACATCTTGATTAGAGTCTCTCAAATAAGGAAAATTAAGCTTTCTTGCATGAGCATATTTTTGCATTGCTTTGATGTTCTCAGCAATAGGTTGAGGAGAATAGTTGGAGTCTATGGCAATAACGGTAAATTTTTGTCCCCCAAAATCAGTTTGAAGTTGCTTGAGACGCTCAATATAGTGATTTACCTCACTCAGATCGCTCATAAAAACTACAGCGATCGCCTGAAATTGACGGCGATAATTACCTAGATGATATACCTTTTGATCGATGCCTGGAAGCTCAAAATCAGGGGCATAGTTACCTATTGTATTCATAAACATTTTAGTTACTAAATTGATAGTACCAAGAGAAAAACGACAGCTTATCGTTACAAATACCCAATTTTATCAGTTTTAAATTTAATTTTATGGTGAGATAGATTCTGGTTTCTCGCTTTCAACTGTGAGTAATAGCCAATTAATTCTAAGCTAGTAACTGATGTTACGCGCGTTTTTTGCCTGGCATATGGGGATATGAGGATTTGGGACACAACAAATCAACTTTACTCCCTAAATCCCTGATTTTTCTTTAAGTTGCGTAACATCAGCTAGTAACTATTAATTTGTCTTAAGCTGGGCATAGGCGATCAGTTTGTAGACTAGTTTGGCTGCGGTAAATTCTGATGCTACTGAGTCAGATGTGGGTGCTAATTCCATAATGTCACAACCGATTACCTGGTGTCGGGTGAATACTGCGCGCATAAATTTAATTAGCTCATACCAGTTTAAGCCTCCAGGTTCAGGTGTTCCTACTCCAGGCATTGAGCTTGGGTCTAATCCATCCAGGTCGATGGTGATGAATACTTTTTCTGTGGAGATTAAAGCGATCGCTCTCTCAATCCAGTCGGAATTTTGATAAATATCTTTAGCCCAAACTACAGGAATTTGCTGTTGTTTAATTAACTGCGCTTCTTCTAGACAAATACTGCGAATACCTACTGGTAGAGTTGACAGTCCCATGTCTAACACTCGGCGCATGACGCAAGCGTGATTATAGATTGAACCTTCGTAACTATGGCGCATGTCGCCATGAGCATCAATCTGAATGACAGTAAAAGGCTGGCTTAACTGTTGTTGATAGGCGGTGACTATGGCTGCGGTAATACTATGTTCTCCCCCCAAGGCAATGACAAACTTCCCGTCATTAATTAACTCAGATACCCTGTTGCTAACAATCTCCATCATCATCTCAGGAGCTAAATCAGGATTTAATTTAGTATTAGCGATCGCTTCAGTGGTAAATATTCCTGTCTGTTGACATACTTCTTGCTCTAGCTCAAGATCATAAGCTTCTAGCTGTTCTGAGGCGGTAATAATAGCTTCAGGACCATTTTGACAGCCTTTACGGTAGGTAGTGGTTTTTTCATAAGGAATAGGCAGGATCACGACCTTTGCTTGGTCGTAGGTAGTTTGTGCTTCTGAACCAATAAATTGTTGAGGAATCATTTAACCAGTAGTAGGTAGTAGGTAGTAGGTAGTAGGTAGTTAATTGAACTTGGGGTTTTGCTCAATGTTCAATGTTCAATGTTCAATGCTCAATGTTCAATGTTCAATGCTCAATGTTCAATGCTCAATGTTCAATGCCGTTCACCGAACCACTGATAACGATGATCGCGGATTTGTTCATAACTGCGATCGCCTAGCCATTTCATCCCTGGAATAGCTCGATAGGCAGCAATAAAAGCTTCACCTAAAGGTAATAGGCAGGCAATTTCTTCGGCGGCTGCACTTCCCTGCCATCTTCTAGAGGGGTTGTCGATCTCGATTAAGATCATTCCTGCTTCACAGTCCGTTGGTGTAATACCATAATCAGCTAAAGCTATGGGATCCTGCATGGGAATATAGCTGAAAGTTTGTTCGCGGTCAAATTGTTTGAGGATTTGGGCAAACTTGGAGCAGAGATTACACTTGCTGTCGTAAACGACTTGATATTTCATGATGCGAGTTTGTAGACATTCAGACTTATTTAAAAGCTGTTATCAATCAATATGGATTTCTTTTAGGCTTTAGCAGCTATACAAATAATAATTTATCGCCTAGAACAGAGACGGTCATTAAAAATAAATAGCAAACTTTTTAACTTATTTTAGCTTGATTATAGGAGAAAATATCTTGGCTATCTCTCTATCAGATCTTAACAATGCGAATGGTAAAAATGGCTTAATTATTCCTGGAAAAACTGAAGGTGATCGCTTGGGAGAAGCGGTTGCTAGTGCAGGGGATCTCAATGGTGATGGGATTAACGATCTGGTGGTAACTGCTCCTAATGCAGGTATACCTAATACTGATGAGGATAGCTATTATGATAGCGATCGCCGTGGTCAAGCCTATGTGGTTTTCGGTACGCGCAATAGCAATAATTCTCAGATCGATCTCGATAGTCTCAATGGTAGTAACGGATTCAAGGTTTCTGGGATTGACGCAGCTAATCAGTTGGGTAGTGCTGTTTCGACGGGAGATATTAATGGTGATGGTATTGATGATTTGGTTTTGGGTGCGCCTGGTGCAGGACAAACTGTTAGTCGCTATGGCTACAGCTACAGTGAAAACAATGGTGAAGCTTATGTGATTTTTGGTACTAGCAAAGGCTTTCAAGCGGATTTTAACCTGCAATCATTAAATGGCAGTAATGGTTTTATCCTCAAGGGGATTGATGCTTCAGATCTTTTAGGAACAGCCATTACTAGTGCAGGGGATATTAATGATGATGGAATTGATGACTTAGCAGTTAGCGCTACGGGAGGAGGTCGACCAGTTACCAATCGCAATGGTTTTACACAGAGCGATCGCCGTGGTGAAGTTTATATTTTATTTGGCAAGAAAAACGGCTTTGATGCTCGCATAAATCTATTTAATTTAAACGGTAGCAACGGTTTTATTGTTGACGGTAAAGATGCTAATGATAGTTTAGGTAGTGCCTTAAGTAATGCAGGTGACATCGACGGCGACGGTATTGACGATCTTATTATTGGTGCGTCTAATGGGGGAAATGTTTTAAATAGTCCCTTTGCCGATGGCGACAGCGATCAGCGCGGAGAAATTTATGTTGTTTTTGGGAGCAAAAAATTTAATTCTCGTTTTAGTGTTGGCGATCGCTTTACTCTTACAGGAGTTGGGATAGAAGATAATTTAGGGACAGCAGTTACTAATGCAGGTGATCTCAACGGTGACGGGATCGACGATCTGGTTTTAGGTGCAGCTAACGCTTCTTTCGACGGAGAATATACCCAAGAAGGTCAGGTTTATGTCTTGTTTGGTCGTCAAGATGGGTTTGGTACTCAGTTTAATCTTAATAGTCTTAATGGCAATAATGGCTTTAGCCTTGCTGGAGTGGATACAGGAGATGGTTTAGGTAATGCTGTCAGTGCGGGGGATTTTAATGGTGATGGGATTGACGATCTGCTGGTTGGCGCAAGTGGTGCAAGACAAGATAATCGTGGCGCAGCCTACGTTGTGTATGGCAAACGCAATGGTTTTACAGCTCAAGTAGATTTGGTCAATCTTAGCAGTAATGCAGGAATGAAAATTGCGGGGATTAGTAGTGAAGATCTGTTCGGTAGTGCTATTAGCAGTGGCGGAGATATTAACGGTGATGGTGCAGACGATCTGGTGGTTACTGCGCCTGGGGTCGATTTGGGCAATGAATACACCAAAGAAGGTACTACCTATGTAATCTTTGGCTCAAAAACTGTTAAACCGCCAACAGTTTCTAGTTCTAATCGAGCTACTCCCTACAACGATCGACTAAATGGAACTAATCAAAACGACCAAATTTTGGGACAAAATGGAGATGATACGATCTTTGGGGGAGATGGCAACGATACCTTAGCAGGCGATGGTGGTGGAGATCGGCTTTCTGGTAGCAATGGCAACGATATTTTAGCGGGAAATGATGGTGGCGATACGATCTCTGGTGGTGCTGGAACAGATCTACTTAATGGTGGTAATAATCAAGACCGACTTTTAGGAGATGAGGGTAATGATACTCTCTTTGGTGGTACTGATAATGACTTGTTAGAAGGAGGTACTGGCAATGACACCCTTAATGGTACTGACCCTAATAACTTTGAGGTTCAGATTGGGGAACAAGATACCCTGGTTGGCGGAGAAGGGACAGATTTATTTATTCTCGGTGATAAAAATCAGGTCTACTATGACGATCGCAATTCTCGGACAGAAGGTTCAACAGACTATGCTTTAATTGAAGACTTTAATTCTGCTCAAGACAAGATTCAATTAAAAGGCAATCCCAGTTTATACAACTTGTCTTTTTCTGCTGATGGTAAAGGTAATACTTTAGCTAATCTTTTATATCTACAGCCAGGAGCAACAGCCGAAAGAATCGCTATTCTTAAAAATGTTTCGCCCAATTTGAATTTAAATAATTCTGCTTTTATCTATTTACAGAATGAATCATCGCCACCAAAATTTAATCTAATTGGTGGAGCAACAATATACAGCGACAAGATTAAAGGCAGCGTTGTCAACGATCAGATCTCAGGAAATAGCGGAGATGATACTATCTCTGGTGGGGATGGTAATGATTCTCTCTCTGGCGATGGTGGCAGCGATGCTCTCTTTGGAGACAGTGGTAATGATACGCTTAATGGTGGCAATAATAGCGATACTCTCTTTGGTGCAGCAGGTAACGATCTACTGGATGGTGGCAATAATCAAGACCGACTTTTAGGAGATGATGGGAACGATACTCTCTTTGGCGGTACTGATAATGACCTATTAGAAGGAGGAAAGGGGAACGATACTCTCAATGGTACTAATCCCAATAACTTTGAACTTCAGTTTGGTGAACAGGATACGTTGGTTGGTGGTGCAGACAGAGATCTCTTTATTTTAGGGGACAAAGATCGCCTCTACTATAGCGATCGCAATTCTCGAAGCGAAGGGTCAACAGACTACGCTTTAATTAAAGACTTTAATTCTGCACAAGATAAGATTCAGTTAACAGGCGATCCCAGTTTGTATAGTCTATCTTTGTTCGCGGATATCAATGGCAGCATCTTAGCCAATATTTTATATCTCGAACCAGGAAGTACTCCTGAAAGAGTAGGCATCATTGAAGATGTTTCACCTAATTTGACTATCAATCACAGTGCCTTCACCTTTATTTAAGATTTATTACCAGAGGCGAGTTTATCTGCCCATCTAGTTGTTTCTGGGAGGCGATATTTGGTCAGACAACCCATGACATAATCGATCGCTGTGGGGAGGCTAATCCTGTGTCCAATCGAGACATAAATTGGCTTAACTTTAGTACGCGATCGCAATACCACTCCAATAGTTTCATCTTTGTCTACCAGTGGTTGGCAGCTAGACCAATTCTAATTCTGGGTAGGTTAAAATTGCGATCGCTGCTTGGGAAATAGCGTAATTATTTTCAAAACCAACATCGACTCCTGCTACATATTTAACTTCTCCTAAATCATCAGTATTAATCACTTTCGGTCGTAACTGCTCTTGAATTACTTTGGCTTCAGCCACGGTTTTAACCCAGGGATAACTATAATTTATGGTCAATTTTTTGTAGTTAATTATTAATTAATTATCTAAGTAATTTTACGATCAATTTTTGAGAAATAAAAATAGCATTAAGATTATGCCTAACTCTCTTCTGTCAAAGTAGGGGAGGTAGAATGAGGAAGAAAGCTTGAAATCAAGACTAAGACTATGGTTAAGCCTCGTTTGCCTCGACCAACAGTT